>FZLS01000059.1 GCA_900197625.1 Rhodobacteraceae bacterium Water-Bin34
ATTTTTTCAGATAACTTCCAACTAGCTGGGAAACACATCGCTGCTCCCCCTAAAAAATGTTCTTCTTTATTTTTTAGCATGATGCATAAATCTTGCTGAACCAGTAATCTGGAAGTTAATAAACTCTGCTCCCAGTCGATTTCGATTATAGCTCCATCTGGCCTAGTTATACTTTGAGCAGTGACAAAATATTCTTTTTTATCTTTTAAAGTATTCAAAATATTTTCTAATAATTCTTTTGAAGCATCTGTAGCACACTCATTACATTCTAAAACTTCATCTTTATATTCTTTTAGCAAGTAGTCTGCATACTGCATTTGCTTATTAAAGGCTGAATCAACGAGGATCCAATCTTTACGATCTAAGGGGTTAATACCTGGCAAATTTTTCAACGACAACTCTTGCCAAGGTGAAAGAGGTAAGCTGTCTTGAAATATATTTTTAAAATAATTTTGCATTTTTTATAATTCCATCAAAAACTTATACTTCAAATAAAAAGCTTAGTTATAATTTAAATTACTTAAAAGCTCTTAATTATCACAGCAATAAATACGACATTTTTGCCGTTTTTAATAAAGCAATAATCACAAATAATAGTTTTCTAGAGTTAGTTAATGGAATTAATAAAATGCAAAAAAATTATTCTGAAGATAGAAAAATTGATCCATCTCAAGGCAACTTCCTTGGAGACGGAACACCTAATAACTCTAATCGAGTGGAAATCGGGCCAACATTATTAGCCATTGATGAGTGGAAAAAAGCTGGTTTGATTCAGCCCAATTTACCAAAAATGCGTGAATATCGTTGGAAAAGGCTTACTCAACATATTGTAGATCGTAATTGGGGTGGGTTATTAATGTTTGATCCATTAAATATTAGATACGCGACGGATAGTACTAATATGCAATTATGGAATACACATAATCCATTTCGAGCCGTATTATTATGTGCAGATGGTTATATGGTTATATGGGATTATAAAAATTCTCCATTTTTATCTTCCTTTAACCCTCTTGTTAAAGAACAACGCTCAGGTGCAGATCTCTTTTACTTTGACAGAGGCGATAAAATAAAGATTGCAGCAGATTCATTTTCTTTAGAAATCTCTGAATTAATATCAAATCACGGTGGCAACAATATGAACCTAGGTTTGGATAAAGGAATGATACATGGCATTCGGGCTCTTGAAGCACAGGGCTTTCAAATAATGGATGGAGAAGAATGTACCGAAAAATGTAGATCGATAAAAGGACCTGATGAAATTCTTGCAATGAAATGTGCAAGCCATTCCTGTGAAGCATCAATGCATGAAATGCAAAATAAAATATCAATTGGAATGTCTGAAGACGAAATTTGGGCTGAGCTACACAAGTCAAATATAGCAAGAGGCGGAGAATGGATAGAAACACGATTATTAACGACTGGCCCAAGAACAAACCCATGGTTCCAAGAATGTGGTCCAAGACAACTTCAAAATAATGAAATTCTGGCCTTTGATACCGATTTAATTGGATGTTATGGTTTCTGTGTGGACGTATCTCGTACATGGTGGATCGGAAATAATAAGCCACGAGCTGATATGGTGTTTGCAATGCAACACGCTCATGAACACATTATGACAAATATGAAGATGTTAAAGCCAGGAGTTTCTCTTCGTGATCTTACATTTAAGGGTCACCAATTAGATGCAAAATATGAAAAAGGTAAATATAGTTGTAGGTTCCATGGAGTTGGATTGTGTGATGAATGGCCATTAGTTAGTTATGCAGATAACTTTGTGGATGGTGCATTCGATTACGAACTTCAGGCTGGAATGGTTCTATGTGTTGAAGCACTTGTTTCGCCTGAAGGTGGTGACTTTTCTATAAAACTAGAAGATCAGGTATTAGTAACCGAGGACGGTTTTGAAAATTTGACAAAATTCCCATTTTGTCCGTTTTTAATGGGTGAGGCTTAATTAAAAAATTTAGATCAATTTATTTATAAATTCAATTAAGGCATTTCAACTATACCCGAATCTTTTTAATTCCTATAAGATAGTAATTAACGAGCAAACACGGAATAAATGAGCCCATAATGGCCGATAATCTTTTTTCAAATGACGTACCTATAGACAAGTCTTACGATGCATCTTCTATACAAGTTCTCGAAGATATGGAGCATGTAAGACTTCGACCAGGCATGTACATTGGTGGAACTGATGACCGCGCGCTTCATCATATGGTTGCAGAAATTATTGATAATTCCATGGATGAAGCAGTAGCTGGTCATGCAACTTGGATTGAGGTTGAGCTACATGAAAATTTCCATGTCACAGTTAGGGATAATGGGCGTGGTATTCCGGTCGATATGCATCCAAAATTTCCAAATAAATCTGCACTAGAGATAATATTCTGCACACTTAATGCAGGTGGCAAGTTTTCTGGAGAAAATTACGAAACTTCTGGAGGATTACATGGGGTTGGTTCATCAGTTGTAAATGCGCTATCCGATTTTGTCAGAGTAGAAGTCGCAAAAAACAGAGAATTATTTGCACTAGAATTTTCGCGTGGATTGCCACAAAGCAAACTGCAAAAACTTGGTGCAGTTCAAAATCGTCGCGGGACAAGTGTTACCTTTCATCCTGATCCAGAAATATTTGGCAAATCAATAAACTTTAAAGCAAAACGACTTTATGCAATGGCAAAATCGAAAGCTTATTTATTTTCTGGAGTAGAAATTAGATGGAAAGTAGATCCCAAATGCCTTGAGCAAAATGATGAAACACCACTAACAGACACATTCAGGTTTCCAAATGGGCTTGCAGATTATTTAAATGAGAGATTAGATGGTGCATCAGTTTACTCTGAAATTCCATTTGCAGGCAAAGTACAGTTTTCAGAAAAATTTGGTAATAACACTATTGGAAACATTGAATGGGCGATAAATTGGACACCATCGCGTGATAGCTTTACCCAATCATATTGTAATACGGTCCCAACACCAGAAGGTGGAACTCATGAAAGTGGTTTTTGGTCTGCAATTCTCAAAGGCATTAAGTCTTATGGTGAACTTATAAACAATAAAAAATCAGCCTCGATAACAAGAGATGATGTTATGGGCGGAGGATGTGCTTTAGTATCATGCTTCATATCTGAACCAAAATTTGTTGGACAGACAAAAGATAGGCTTGCTACAACCGAAGCTATAAAATGGGTTGAAAATTCCGTCCGTGACCATTTTGATAATTGGTTGGCATCAAATAATAAGTCAGCAGGAGCAATCCTAGACTATATGATTTTAAAGGCTGAAGAACGCTTACGCAGAAAACAAGAAAAAGATACTGCAAGAAAATCTGCCACCAAAAAACTTCGTTTACCGGGAAAACTTACCGATTGTTCCAACAATACTCGAGAAGGCACAGAACTATTCATTGTTGAAGGAGACTCAGCTGGTGGTTCTGCAAAAATGGCTAGAGATCGCAAGACACAAGCCCTTTTACCTCTAAGAGGTAAAATACTTAACGTTCTAGGAGCTGCTAGCAATAAGATGTCAGCTAATAATGAAATTAATGACCTTTGTCAGGCCCTTGGTGTACAAACGGGAACAAAATTTAATATTGATGATTTAAGATACGAAAAAATAATAATAATGACAGATGCAGATGTAGATGGTGCACACATAGCATCTTTATTAATGACATTTTTCTTCACCCAAATGCGCCCACTCATCGATAATGGTCATCTTTATATGGCATGCCCACCTTTATTTAGACTTACGCAGGGAGCAAATCGTGTATATTGCATGGATGACCTTGAGAAAAATGATTTAATTGAAAAAGGTTTAGGCGGAAGAGGTCGCATCGATATTTCACGCTTTAAAGGCCTTGGTGAAATGGATGCAAAGGACCTTAAAGAAACCACCATGAATAAGGCCACAAGACAGCTAATACAGATAAATATTGATGAAGATGAACCTGGTCAAACGGATGATCTTGTAGATCGCCTTATGGGCAAGAAACCTGAATTAAGATTCCAATATATTCAAGAAAATGCAAAGTTTGCTGAAGATCTCGATATATAGCTTTATTAAATATTTGCTCTACTGAACATCCCAAATAAATCTTTTGGATCGTCAGGATCTGCAAGCATATCTAATTGCTCATGAAAGTTTGTATTTTGTATTTTTCTTAATATAAATTTTAATGCCGAAAAATCTTCAATCGCAAATCCAACTGAATCAAACAAAGTTATTTGACTATCATCTGTGCGGCCATCAGATTTACCTGTCATTACCTGCCAGATCTCTGTTACAGGATGATCTTTTTCTAATTGTTGAATTTCACCTTCAACTCTTGTTTGAGGTGGGTACTCAACAAATATCTTAGAGCGCAACAAAATATCTTTATGTAATTCTGTTTTACCGGGACAGTCTCCTCCAATAGCATTAATATGAATTCCAGTGCCAACCATATTATCAGTTAATATAGTTGCTAACTGCTTATCTGCAGTACAGGTGGTGATAATATCAGCATTTAATATAGCCTCTTGAGAAGATTTACATTTTACTACTTCTAATTCGTAATTTGATAAATTTAAAAATGCTTTTTCTGTCGCATATTTATCTGTGTCAAATAAGCGAACCTTATCAATTCCACAAATTGCTTTAAAGGCAATACATTGAAACTCCGATTGCGCACCATTGCCTATCATGGCCATAATATTAGAATTACGAGGTGCTAAATATTTCGCTACAAGCGCTGAGGTTGCTGCAGTTCGAAGAGCCGTTAACATTGTCATTTCGGACAGAATCTTGGGATAACCAGTTTGAACATCTGCTAACAAACCAAATGCAGTTACCGTTTGGAGACCTTCTTTTGTATTTTTTGGATGTCCATTTACATATTTAAAACCATATATTTCTCCATCGCTTGTTGGCATAAGTTCAATTACACCAACATTAGAATGTGAAGCTACACGAGGCGTTTTATCAAATAATAACCATCTTTTAAAATCAGCTTCAATTTCAGTGGCTAGCTCAATAATAAATTTCTCTAGTCCGATATAATTTACCAATGCCATCATATTATCAACAGAAACAAATGGAACTAAAGCTTTATCAGACGGTTTAAGCATAATATTGGTCCTTCAAAAGAGAGTTGTATTAAAAGTTATATGTATGATGTTGTAGATTTATCAAAAATCTTCCTACCAAGAACTGATGCCAGTAAATCAACCATTAGATAAGTAGTTTGACCTTTTTTATCTAAAAAGGGATTTAATTCGACTAAATCAATTGAAGTTATCAATTCACTATCATGCAGCATTTCCATAACCAAATGAGCTTCTCTTATTGTAGCACCCCCTGGTACAGTTGTTCCAACAGCAGGAGCATATATGGGATCTAAAAAATCAACATCGACTGAAAGATGAAGCATTCCATTAACTTTTTTTATGTGCTGTAAAAACTTTTCTAATGGTGTTTTTATTCCAAATTCATCGATATATCTCATGTCTACAGTATTCATAGATAATTCTTTTAAAGTATTTCTTTCTTCACTATCCACAGATCTTAATCCAAGCATTAAAATATTCTCAGTTGGCACTGGGGCTTCTAAATAAGGAAAAAATTCGAAACCTGGTTGACCAGTAAAATAAGCAACAGGTGTTCCATGTAAATTACCGCTCGAAGATGAATGTAGTGTATGAAAGTCAGGATGAGCATCTAACCATAATACAAATTGAGGCCTATTAACTTCTTTAGCAAATGCAGAAACCCCTGAGACTGATCCAGCAGAGAGTGCATGATCACCTCCCAAGAAAATTGGTATTGAGTTTTTTATCTCTTGTTTAGCAATTCTAAATATTTTCTCTATCCAAGCAATATTCTCATTTAGTTTATATAATTTAAGATTTTCATCATTTTCTTCTTCATATTTATCCGGAAATATATTTCCAATATCATTTACGCTATGACCTAAATTATCAATCATCTCAACGATCCCAGCTGTACGGTATGCATCAGGGCCCATCAAACAACCTTTTGTTATTTTTCCACAATCAAGCGGAATACCTACTAATGTATAATTTTTACTGAACATGACATTTTGTACTTTGTAAATTGAACAATTATAATATAAATAATTGCTCACAATAGAAATTAATTGCTCAATTAGGATATCAATAATGAACAAAACGGATAATAAAATACTAAACTTATTGAAAAAGAATGCTAGAGCCAGCATTTCAAATATTGCAGCAGAACTATCATTAACAAGAACAACTGTTAGAAATAAAATTAGCAAACTCATCAATAACGGTGAGATATTAGGTTTCACTATTTTAACTAAATCAGATGTGAAATCATCACCAGTGCGTGGACTAGTAATGGTTGAAATCGAAGGTACAGGAGCTCATATAATACAAAGAAAACTAATAGCCCTGCAGCAAGTTAAAGCAGTGCACACTACAAATGGAAAGTGGGATATAATAGTTGATCTGGGCACACAAAGCCTAGATGAATTAGATTTAATATTAACAAAAATAAGAAAATTTTCTGGTGTAAAGAACTCAGAAACTAGTTTATTTTTATCAACAAAATACGCATAAATTTAGCTCTCTTGATTTAAAGATTCTAATTCAATCCATTCCGTTTCTAGATTGGATAGTATTTCATGTCGCTCAATCAAGCCATCAGTTGCTTTTTGAAATTTTTCAGGATGTTCCGTAAATAAGTTTTCTTGTGATAAAAACTCTTCTAATTTAGTAATTTCAGTTTCAGTACGCTCAATTAAACTTGGTAATTTACTCAATCTATCTAACTGAGCGAAAGTAATTACTGCATTTTTTTTGGAAGTAATTGAATGATTGATATTTTTTTGCGATTTCTTTTTATTATTTTTTGATTGAATTGCATCTCCATTTTGCAATTTTCTTTGGGCTTGATAGTCACTCCAACCACCTGCGTATGGAATAACTTTACCATTCCCTTCAAAAGCTAAAGTCGTTGTTGCAACCCTATCCAAAAAATCTCTGTCATGACTAACTAATAAAACAGTTCCATCATACCCATCTAATATTTCTTGTAACAAATCTAATGTTTCAACATCTAAATCATTTGTAGGCTCATCCATTACCAATAAATTGCTGTCTCTTGCCATTATTCTAGAAAGGAGCAATCTTGCTTTTTCACCACCTGACAAGACAGATATTGGACCTCGAGCCTGATTTTCATCAAATAAAAATTCTTTAAGGTATCCTACTACATGTTTTGGTTTACCACGCACCATAATTTGATCATTTTTTCCTGAAACACCTAAGTCTTTATCTTCAGTCAAACTTTCCCATAGAGTTTGTCCTGGATTTAATGCTGACCGATTTTGATCAAAAATTGCCGATAAGAGATTTACACCTAACCTCACAGTCCCTTTGTCAGGACTCAAAGAACCTGTCAAAATATTCAAAACCGTAGTTTTTCCAACGCCGTTTGGGCCAACCAGGGCAATTCTTTCTCCTCTTGTAACCTTAATTGATAAATCATTTACAATATTTTTATCGCCATAGGCTTTAGAAACATTATTCACATCAACAATTAATTTACCAGACTTTGGACTATCACCAAATTCCATAGCTGCTGCACCTTGGCGCTTTATCTGTCCAGATTTCTCATCTTTAAGGTCCATTAATCGCCTTACGCGACCTTGATTGCGCTTTCTTCGAGCAGAAATCCCTTCGACAGCCCATCGAGCTTCAGATTTTATTAATCTGTTTAATTTATGCCTTTGCTGATCTTCTTCATCATATGTTTTATCACGCCAGTCTTCAAATGCCTCAAATCCTTTTGGGTTTTGCCTTACTTTTCCACGATCGACCCATAAAGTTGCTCTGGTTAAATTTCGTAAAAACGCTCTATCATGTGATATTAAAATAAAAGCTTTTTTAGTTTGCCGTAGTTCATCTTCAAGCCATTGAATTGCTTCAATATCTAGATGATTGGTAGGTTCATCCAGAAGCATTAATTCAGGTTCTTCAGCCATAATTTTTACAAGAGCAGATCTTCGCCGCTCACCACCCGAAGCAGTAGTTGGTGATGCTTCTAAGTTTAACTTAAGTCCATCTGCTATGATATCGACTTTATAGAAATCTATGGGATCAATCTCAGATCTTGCATAATCACCTAATGTTTTAAAACTTGATAAATCTGGATGTTGATCCATGTATCCTACTTTTTGCCCAGGCCTCAAGAAAATATCACCGGAATCAGGCTCAATTAATCCTGCAATAACTTTCATTAATGTTGATTTACCGGAGCCGTTTCTTCCAACCAAACATACTCGATCACTTTCTTGAACTGTCATACCTAAATTATCAAATACAGGGTTTCCGCCAAACGAAAGCGAAATATCAGTTAATGTAAGGATTGGTGGTTTTGCCATGAGGCTCTCATCTAATAATTCCATGTTCTAGTCAAGGCATCAAAATTACAAGTTCTTGCACTCTTAACTTGCCAGTTGGGAGACAGTTGCCTAAAACATCTTAACTCAAGTTTTTAAAGGTTTAAATTAATGCTTTCTTCAATGCGTATTAGTAAAAAAAATCAACCGTTTGTTTATGGATTATTAGGTCTACTAGCTCTTGGACTGGTTGGCATCGCTTCGGGTGGTGTCGATGGATCTCGAATAAACTCAATTGGTAAAGTTGGAGAAGAACCAATACCCGTTAGTTCTTATGCACAAAGCTTACGAAATACTATTCAAAACATCTCTCGCCAAATTGGCAGACAAATCACTAGTCAAGAAATAGCTGCTTATGGATTGCAATCAGAAGCATTAGAGAATGTTGTATCAAGTGCAGCATTATCAAATGAAGCCAACCGGCTAATGATTAGTGTTGGGGATGATTTAGTTGCTGAAGAAATTATAGCAACTCCAACATTTACCAGCGTAGATGGTAAATTTAACAAGGAAGCATATGAATTTGCGTTAGAAAACAGTGGCTTGGATACAAAAGAATATGAGCTTCAAACTCGTAAGGCTATTTCACGTAGTCTGATAGAAGGTGCTATTGCTACAGGAACACAGACTCCACCTTCTCACGCGATGACATTGATTAAATTTGCTCGAGAAGAACGCAGTTTCAAATGGGCAAAAATCAATAAAGATTTTCTCAGTGAACAAGCTGGCAATCCATCTAATGAGCAATTGAAAACCCATTATGAAAATAATAATATTATATATACATCTCCATTATCACGTGAAATAACATATGTTTTGCTAAGTCCTGAAATGTTGTCTGATAGAATTGAAGTCTCTGATATAGAATTACAGGAAGAATATGATAGCCAGCCTGAACGATTCAATAAGCCTGCAAGAAGAATAGTCGACAGAATCATATTCGATACATTGGAGACAGCTAAAAAAATAAAGGGCCAGTTAGACAAAAACGATATTTCATTTCTGGAGGCAGCAGAAGACCGTGGATTAACGCTAAATGATATTGATTTAGGTGATATTGAGAAAGGGCAATTAGACACTAACATTGACGAAATATTATTTAACGCCTCCGAGGTGGGAATATATGGTCCAATTGATACAGACTTAGGCCCAGCTTTGTTTCAAATAAATGCTATCATAGATGCACAAAAAACCAACTTTGAAGACGCTAAAGACGAATTAAAAGCCGAGTATGTAAGTGTAGAAAGCCGTAAATTAATCAATGAAATGATTTCGGATATAGATGATCTTTTAGCACAAGGATTAACATTAGAAGAAATTGCAAAAGAGACTGACATGGAATTAGAAAAAATTTCATACAACAATAAAACTGAAAACGGTATTGCCGCATATGATAGTTTTAGATCTGAAGCAATGAACGCTAAAATAGGTGGCTTCCCTGAACTAAAAGAATTATCAGATGGTGGTGTATTTGCACTTCGTTTAGATGAATTAATAGAACCGACTTTACGACCATTTGACACTGTAAAAGAGCAAGTAGTTAATGATTGGCTGAATGCGGAAAACAAAAAATTAATGTTAAAATTGGCAGACGAACTAATAATCAAATTAGATAATGGAAGTACCTTTGAAGCACTAAATCTTTCAGCAGAAAATGTCATATCGACAACAAGGAATAAGTATATTGATGGTATTCCTGCTTCACTTTTAGAGATATTGTTTTCAATCAAAATAGGCAAAAGCAGTAAGATTGATAATGATGATACTATAATATTAGCGCGCTTAGATAGCATTAATGAATTTGAAGATGAAACAGATGAAAGCAAAGAATTATTATCACAAGTAGGAATTCAATTATCTAATCAAGTGACCGGAGACTTATTAAGGTTATTTGCTTCAGCATTAAAAGATCGCGATGGCGTAATTTTAAATCAAAATGCTGTTAACCAAATTAATACACAAATATTAGGCGGAACAGGCTTTTAAAGATGGAAATTACTCCTAACCTTGATAGCTTTTCAAAAGTTTATGATTTGGGTAAAAATTATTTAGTTTACACAAGACTTTCTGCAGATTTAGATACAACAGTCTCATTGATGCTAAAATTAACAGAGGCAAAAAAAAATAGTTTTATGTTGGAAAGTGTCACCGGTGGTGACTCAAAAGGACGCTATTCTATCATAGGAATGAACCCAGATTTAATCTGGCGATGTGATGGAGAAAATGCGTCATTAAATCGTTTAGCACTTAATGATAGTGAAAATTATAAAACTGATCCAGAAGACCCCTTAACATCATTAAGAAATATATTGGAGGAATCTTCTATTGATTTGCCAGATAGCCTCCCCCCTATGGCTGCTGGCCTTTTTGGTTATCTAGGTTACGATATGATAAGGCTAGTTGAACACCTACCAAATATTAATAAAGACATACTAAAGTTGCCTGATGCTGTTATGCTCAGGCCATCTGTTGTTGTTATTGTAGATGGCGTTAAAGATGAACTTACAATTGTTAGTCCAGCATGGCATTCAGCAAATCAAGATGCAAAAACTGCTCATTCAAATGCAGTTAATAGAGTTTTAAATGCTCTTGAAGACCTTGATCGCCCCGTTGCAAGAACTTCTGACGCCTACAAATCTAATAAAGTAGGAATTCCAGTATCGAATGTAACAAAAGAACAATATTTACAAATGGTAAATGATGCAAAAAATTACATTAAATCTGGCGATATATTTCAGGTTGTTCCAAGCCAAAGGTGGACTGTAGAATTCCCTTTACCACCCTTCTCGTTATATCGCGCATTGAGACGTACAAATCCATCACCATATATGTTTTATTTTAATTTTGGTAATTTTCAGGTTACCGGTGCTAGCCCAGAAATACTTGTAAGAGTTAAAGAAGATGAAGTAACTATTCGTCCAATCGCTGGAACAAGACCACGTGGCCAGACAGTTGATGAAGATAAAGAATTAGAATTAGATCTATTAGCTGATAAAAAAGAACTAGCTGAACATTTGATGCTTTTAGACCTTGGTAGAAATGACGTTGGGCGTGTTGCTAAAATTGGAACAGTTACCCCAAACGAGAAGTTTGTAATAGAGCGGTACAGCCATGTGATGCATATAGTTTCAAACGTTATAGGTAAATTATCTCCTGAAAATGATGCATTATCAGCTTTATTAGCCGGTTTGCCCGCAGGCACAGTTTCTGGGGCACCTAAAGTTAGAGCCATGGAAATAATAGATGAACTTGAAGTAGAAAAACGTGGCGTATACGGTGGGGGTGTAGGCTATTTTTCTAGTAATGGAGATATGGATATTTGTATAGCTCTTAGAACAGCCGTAACAAAAAACAAAAAGCTATACATTCAAGCTGGTGGAGGAGTTGTTTTTGATAGTGATCCAGAGGCAGAATTCCAAGAAACTGTAAACAAATCCAAGGCGTTGCAAACTGCTGCAAAAATTGCTGGCCAATATATTTAGTAAATTGAGAAAATTCTTTTACCTTATGAAAGATTGAATAAAAAATGCTGCTACTAATCGATAACTATGATAGTTTTACCTATAACTTAGTTCATTATCTTGGTGAACTTGGTGTTGATGTTGTTGTCAAAAGGAATGATGAACTTTCTGTCAAAGATGCACTAAAGTTGGACCCAACAAATATAATGCTTTCACCTGGACCTTGCGATCCTGAGCAAGCTGGTATTTGTTTAGAATTAACCCAGGCAGCTGCAA
This sequence comes from Rhodobacteraceae bacterium Water-Bin34, assembly GCA_900197625.1. Taxonomy (GTDB): domain Bacteria; phylum Pseudomonadota; class Alphaproteobacteria; order Rhodobacterales; family Rhodobacteraceae; genus Amylibacter. Next base: position 12,169 of record FZLS01000059.1, read on the forward strand.
TCGAAAAGATACCATTGATTGGTGTTTGTTTAGGGCATCAAACTATTGGGCAAGCATTTGGGGGCAAAATAATTAGATGCCATGAAATTGTTCATGGTAAAATGGGGCATATGCATCATACAAGCAAAGGTATCTTCAAAGATTTACCTAGTCCTTTTGAAGCGACCCGATATCATTCATTAGTAGTCGAAAGACAAACACTTCCTGATTGCCTTGAAATTACTGCTGAACTAGCGGATGGAACAATAATGGGACTTCAGCATAAAACATTACCTATCCATGGTTGCCAATTCCACCCTGAAAGTATTGCATCCGAACATGGGCATAAGATGTTACAAAACTTTTTAGATTGTACAAAAGAGACATCATGAGCGAAAAACTTAAACAATATATTTCTTTGGCTGCTGAGGCTCCATTATCGCGCGAAAAAGCGGAAAAAGCATTTTCCATTATTATGGATGGCGAGGCTACTGATGCCCAAATTGGCGGATTTCTAATGACACTCCGTACTCGTGGTGAAACCATAGACGAGTATGCAGCTGCGGCAAATGTTATGCGCGCTAAATGTAGAAAAGTTTCCGCACCAATTGGTGCAATGGATATTGTTGGAACAGGGGGTGATGGCAAATCAACTTTGAATATTTCAACAGCTACTGCGATTGTAACTGCAGGTACCGGAGTGACTGTAGCTAAACATGGAAATCGCAACTTATCTTCTAAATCTGGCGCATCAGACGCTTTGAGCCAAAGTGGCGTTAACATTATGGTCGAACCAAGTGTAGTTGAGCGTGCGATAAAGGAAATTGGAATAGGCTTCATGATGGCACCTATGCATCACCCAGCAGTTAAATATGTTATGCCTGCTCGATTAGATTTAGGTACACGTACTATATTTAATATTTTAGGCCCACTTACAAACCCTGCAGGAGTTAAACGTCAGCTAACTGGTGCTTTTGATCGCTCGATGATCAGACCAATGGCTGAAGTATTAAAAGAATTAGGGTCCGAAAAGGCTTGGTTAGTTCATGGATCAGATGGAACTGATGAAATATCCATTGCAGGTAAATCTTGGGTAGCTGAGTTAAACTCTGGCAAAATAAATGAATTTGAAATAAATCCTAAAGATGCAGGATTGCCCACTCATCCATTCGAAAGTATTGTGGGTGGATCTCCTGAATATAATGCTGCTGAAATGTCTAAATTATTAGATGGCCATAAATCAGCATATCGTGATGCAGTTATTTTGAATACTGCGGCAGCATTAGTAGTAGCTGACAAAGCAAAATCTTTGCTAGAAGGTGCAGCAATGGCCGCCAAAAGTATCGATTCAGGTTCTGCAAAAACTAAATTGTCTTCACTCGCATCAATTACATCAGGAATATAATAATATGGCTGATATACTAGAAAAAATTAAAGAGTATAAATTAGAAGAAATAAAGATTGCAAAAACAGCATTGCCAATTAAAGATTTAGAAGACATGGCAAGTGAAGCTGAAGAAATACGTTTTTTTGCAAATTCCTTAAAAAATGCAACACAATCAGGATATGGATTAATTGCAGAAATTAAAAAGGCTAGCCCATCAAAAGGGTTAATTAGGTCAGATTTCAACCCTCCAGATTTAGCAAAATCATATGAAGCAGGTGGTGCTACCTGCTTATCAATTCTAACAGATAAACCATCTTTTCAGGGCGCACCGGAATATTTAATTAAAGCAAGAGCTGCCTGTAATTTACCTGCTCTACGAAAAGATTTTATGTATGATACATATCAGGTAGCTCAAGCTCGAGCATGGAATGCAGATTGTATATTAATAATTTTAGCATCAGTTTCTGATATGCAAGCGCAAGAACTAGAAGCATGTGCATTTGAATGGGGAATGGATGTTCTTTTAGAAGTACATAATATGGAAGAATTAGATCGAGCATTAATGTGTAAATCTTCACTACTTGGCATAAACAATCGAAATTTAAAAACATTTGAAGTTACATTAGATACAACAAGAACATTATCAAAACATGTTCCAAGTGACAGGCATATGGTAACTGAGAGTGGGATATTTACACCTGAAGATATGGAGCAAATGGCAGGAGTTGGCGCTCGAAGCTTTTTAATTGGTGAAAGTCTTATGAGGCAAAAAGATGTCACTGAAGCAACTAAATCTTTATTGAAACAAAAGAGGCCAAATTAATGCCCAAGTTGAACCACTTTAATGACCAAGGCCAAGCTCACATGGTTGATGTTTCTAGCAAAAAGATAACGTCAAGAATTGCAGTAGCAAAAGCAAGTATTATAATGAATTCTGATACTCTTGAAATAATCATAAATGGTTCAGCAAAAAAAGGCGACGTATTAGGAATAGCTAGAACTGCAGGCATAATGGCTGCAAAAAAAACATCAGAACTTATCCCATTATGCCATCCATTACCTATAACGAATGTAAACATTGATTTAAATATTGAACCATCAAAAAATTCTGTTGAAATAACAGCAACAGTAAAAACCACTGGGCAAACAGGCGTTGAAATGGAAGCTTTGACTGCTGCAAATATTACAGCCCTTACAATCTACGATATGGTAAAAGCTGTAGATAAGACAATGAAAATAACAGACATAAGAGTAACGCTAAAAGATGGTGGAAAATCTGGGCGGTTAGTTTGTGAATGATAAGTGTTAAGCAAGCTCTTTCTGAAGTCTTAAATTTAATAAAGCCATTAGATATTGAGATTGTTGATTTAGAACAAGCTGGAAATAGAGTACTTGCATCAAAAATATATGCAAATCGTGATCAACCACCATTCAAATCATCAGCCATGGATGGATATGCAATAAACTCAAAAGACCTTAATCCTGGGGCTGAACTTAGAGTTATTGGCCAATCAGTGGCAGGATTAGGTTATAATGGTAAAGTAACCAAAGGTAATGCTGTACGAATTTTTACAGGTGCACCAGTTCCAAAAGGTTCTGATCATATTTTAATACAGGAAGATTGTAAAAAATCAGACGATAAGATCATAATTAATAAATTATTTGAGAAAAATAATTTCATTCGGCCTCAGGGTGGTGATTTCAAAGTTGGTGATAGTGTTGATGCACCTGTAGAATTAGATCCATCATTAATCTCATTACTAGCTGCCATGAACATTTCAAAAGTTCCTGTTTTTAGGAAGCCTGTAATTGCATTAATTGCAACAGGAGATGAATTGGTTGCTGTCGGTGAAGTCCCAAAAGAGGACCAAATCATTTCTTCAAATAATTATGGTTTAAAAACTCTGATAGAAACATCAGGTGGTATTGCAAGACTTTTACCAATTGCACGAGATACTGCCCAAGAATTAAAAACAGTATTAAATCTATGCGATAATGTAGATTTAATAGTTACTCTTGGTGGTGCTTCAGTGGGAGACTATGATTTGGTTCACTCAACTGCAGAAAATATGGGAATGGAAACATCCTTTTATAAAGTTGCCATGCGCCCAGGGAAACCACTTATGGCAGGAAGGATTTCTGGGATTCCTATACTTGGTCTACCAGGAAATCCAGTATCAGCACTTGTTTGTGGTATTGTATTCTTGAAACCAGCAATTAATGCAATGCTTGGAAAAGGCAATGCAGCCTTCATTACTCAAAATGCAATCCTAG
>FZLS01000008.1 GCA_900197625.1 Rhodobacteraceae bacterium Water-Bin34
ATAGACTTAATCAAAAGAATATAGATAGAGGTATTCGTCGTTGGAACTTTCCTTATGCTCAAATGATTGCTGATATTGCTACATACCACCCAGAATATGTTGATCCAAATTCTAGTTTATATTGTGGTAATAACGCAAGACAAGCAATCGAGCAAATGTTTCGTAAACCAAAAGGAATGAGTCAAGTAGAATATCACGATTTAGCACTTGCAGATCTTACAGAAAAACTTGGTACAAGTGCTGTTGCGCACGAAGATACTTTATGTATTTACGTAAGATTTTTAAACAATCTTGATCGTTCAGGTAGAGGTTTAAGAAACGCTTCTGGATATTACATGATGGATAAAGACGACAAGCCAATGTATCCAGATATTTGGAGGCCTGTTGCATTAGAAAAGAAAGTAAATAGTTCACACTCAGTAATGGAGTTCCTAGCATGAAAACATTCGCACAAGTAGTGTTAGAATATAGACAGCATAGGCGTTATATTCTTGCAGCATTAAAAGCACAAAAAGAAAAAACTTAGTATACATTTGAAGAATTACATGATATAATATATTAATGTAATACACACGGAGACTTTATATAATGAAATACGACAATAACAAACCACCAATTCATCTTGTACCTACAGTAGCTATTGAAGCTGCAGCTAAGGTATTTGCTTTTGGTGCAGCTAAATATTCTGAAAACAATTGGCGTGATGATATTAATACTACTGAGTGGGGTAGATCTTATTCTTCTCTTCAACGCCATCTCATGGCCTATTGGGATAAAGAAGATATTGATCCAGAGTCTGGTCTTCTTCATTTAGATCATGCGTTAACTCAGCTAATGATCCTTCGTGTAGCTTATGATGAAGGCAAAGATATGGATGATAGATATGAAACAAAATAATGTAAGTAATATTCGTGAATACTTCTTTAACGAACTAAGCGATAAGAATTTTACCATCGACAAAACTGGTGCTAAAACAATTGAAATGTTAGGTGCAACATTTATCGCTGATGAACCTGCAATCTTTGGTAATCCAGTGCAATCATACATTGATGCTGAATTAAAATGGTATGAAAGCGGTTCTACTAATATCAATGATATTCATGGTGTAGATAAAGATCCACCAGCTGCTTGGCAATACGCTGCTAATGATAATGGTGAAATCAATTCTAATTATGGTCATCTCGTAAACTCAGCAAAATACTTCAATCAATATAAAAATGCTTTTGGCGAGTTAATGAAAAACCCTGACAGTCGTCGTGCTCAAATGATTTACAATCGCCCATCTATTTGGGCTGAATACAATGAAAACGGCAAATCTGATTTCATCTGTACAAATGCACAAACTTTCTATATTCGTGATTGTAAGTTGCACATGGTATCTCAAATGCGATCAAATGATGTAGTGTTTGGTTATAAAAACGATTATGCTTGGGCACAATCATTAATGGATAGATTTGTTAAAGATTGGAATGATTGTTCTGATGCGTACGGCAATCATGATTATATTGAAAAGGGCATACTTACTTGGCAGGTAATGAACTTGCATGTGTATGAACGTCACTTTAATTTAGTGGAGTAAACGTGAGCAAGCTAATAAAAATTACAGACATACTAGAAACTAAACTTCGTAAAGAAAAAGAAATAGAATTTTACGAAGGTGAAATTAAAAAAATTCGACAAAAGATGATGTTCTTACAAAAGGACCTAGACTTAACAAAGCTCATAATATCTATTATTGAGAAAGAAAAAGTTTACGATATAAAAGAAGAAATGGAAACAAGGATGATATCCGATGATTGATGATTATGAACCATACGATCAATATATGAAAAGAATGCACAGAGAAAATCCTGTAGATGTAGATAGTTTCTTAGATCCTCGTACAACTAAATGGCCAATTCGTTTCATGAATATGGCCAAAATGGTTTCTACGTGGAGTAAAGACCCTTCTAGTAAAATCGGTGCTGTAGCAGTAAATGACGAAAGAAACATTTTAGCAACAGGATATAACGGTTTTCCAAAAGGTATCGCTGATACTGATGATAGATTAAATGATAGAGATGAGAAATATCCTCGTATTGTTCACGCAGAAATGAATGCTTTGATGAACGCTTTATATAATGGTGTATCATTAAAAGGTGCAACTCTTTATGTTTATGGATTACCGGTTTGTTCAGACTGCACTAAATGTGTTATTCAAGCAGGTGTAAAATCTCTTTGGATAATGTTACCTTCAGATTCTACTCCTGAAAAATGGACTGATATGTGGAATAGACAATCTATGCCGATGCTAATGGAAGCTGGTGTAGATATAAACGGCCTGAAAGAAGAAGAATTGGGTTAATGCACCGAAATAGCGATGCTCAATGGGTAAAGATGAATTTCGATATTCCTTGTTACGATATAGAGCAAGAATACATATCAGTTAAAAAAGAACTAGTAATTAATAGACCACAAGATGGTCATAAAGACTGGTTTGCAGCATCTTTATTCATTAAAGATAATATTACAGAGGTAGGATTAAAATGTACTAAGACCGTAGAGTTCATCAAATCATTACCATATGATAGACTAGATGACGTTAGATTTTTAGTTATAAAACCTGAGGGATATATTGCTGAACACAGCGATGTTCCAGAACACAATTGGCTCGATACTCTTAATATGTCAATTTCATATCCTAATGGAAGTAAGTTCATTCTGAATGGAGAAGAAGTACCATACCATAAAGGTGCAGCATTTGTTTTGAATGTACACTATTCTCATTGGGTCGAAAATAAATCTGACGAAGAAAGATTGCATTTGATAATACACGGAAAAAAGAAGAAAGAGTTTTGGAATGACATTATCGAAATTAGAATGTAATATCAATGGCAACTAATTTAACTGATATTTACACTGGAGTAAAAAAAGACGATGCTAATAGAAGAGAGAACGATTTTTATCCAACACCTCCTTTAGCAACATTCGTTTTAGGAAAATATTGTAAACCGCCTAAAAATATCGTTGAGCCGTGCGCAGGTCGTGGTAATATATCTAAGCAGCTTCAAAGAATGGGTCATAACGTAATTAGTTATGATTTAAACTCTTATGATAATTGTTTGACTGAAGTCCATACACCTTATGATGCTATGAAACTACAACCACAATTTGCAGATGGTGTTGTAACAAATCCTCCTTATCACAAAGATTTACCAAGAAAACTAGCAGAAAAATTCATATCTGAATATGAGTACACTGCTATGTTTTTGCGTATTACATTTTTAGAGGGTAAGAAGAGAAAAAAATTGTTTACAAACAATCCTCCTAGTGATATAATCTTTTTATCTGATAGGGTTAAATTCAGTTCAGATCATATAGAACCTATCGAAAAAGAAGATCAGATAGGTGGTATGATCGCTTATATGTGGATAGTATGGGATAAAAGACATTCTTGGTCAGGCCTTACTAAAATGCAATGGGTTACTTTAGAAAATGAATACGAAGAATTTAGAAAAACTGTTTAGGAGAATATTATGAAATCAGCAATGGCATCGCCTTTTGTTCCTATATCTTTTCAATTGCCAAACCATAGAGCTGCGCAAGGTGTAATTTATGCGGATATGATTAGCCATTATCTTGACGTTGGTGAAATGAAAATCATTATGTCTAAATCTTCTGTTCAAGGAGCGGCTGCAAAAGAAGCAGCTAAACAAGAAGATTTTAACCAATACGACAATCTTTATATCTATCACGGTAACGATCGTAAAGAAGGTGCAACAGACATTAATTTTTTTGGAGGAACTAAAGGTTTTCCTCACGCTTATAACATTCGCAATATTTCTAAATTTAAAGGTCAAGTCTACTCATTAGAATATGATATGCCAGATTATGCATCAATGCTAGAATACAAACTTAACGCAATGAAAGCAAAAGAAGGTAATCTTGATTCTGTAGTTCCAGAGTTTAGAGAGGTAGATTTAGATAATCTAAGAGAAATGCAGAAGAACGCTATTACTATTAAACCGCAGCATCCTACTTGGGATCGAATGGTTATTGGAGATAGTCATGCTATTTCAATGTATAGACCAGGTTATAACGTTAATTCAGTTCAATTTAAAACTTTATACGGTGCGTTAGAAATGGGCCTTGAAAGTTTCATAAATAGAGATAATGTTAAACATATCGAGTGTTACTTTGGTAATATCGATATTAGACACCATCTTTGCAGACAAGACGATACTAAACAAGCGATAAGAACTCTTGTTGACCGTTATGTTGAAGCTGTAGACTCTTTGGATATGGAAAGTAAAGTGATTTGTGAGTTATTACCAATCGAAAATGAACGCCGCAACTTGCCAAAATCTGGCATGTATAAAGGTACAAAGTTCTTCGGATCTTGGTCAGAGCGTAATGATGCGCGTTTATATTTTAAAGAATATGCTATGAGTAAGGTTCAAGGAACAGATGTTCAATTTAAGGAATGGATTACACCTCATTTCTATAATGGTATAGGAGAACTTGATTTTAAAGCAATGGAAAGCCCTAAGTCCGTGCATCTTTCAAGAGAATTTTATCCGCATTGGCAAGGTAAAGAATATAACGATATCGAAGAGAATACTATAGAAGATTTCTTTTCGTGAAGCATGCCACTATTATACCTTTAATAGGCGGTGAAGCTTTAGCATCTACTGAAGTATTCGGTTCAAAACCAGAATATATTTTATCGTATGAAGCATTCAAAGATAATGAACAACATTTATTAAATTATTGGGAAAATAAAGTTCCTTACTATGTTCTAGATAAGGGTCAATCTCCTGATTTAAACCAGAAAATAGATGTCGTATCTAGTGTTTGTCCTTGTGCAGGTCTAAGTACTATGCATCATGCTCATGGCGAAACAAACGAGAATAACCAATGGATGGAGCTAAGCGCAGAGTATATTCTTTCTAACGTAAAACCAAATGTATTTTGGGGAGAGAATGCTGCATCACTATCTGGAAAGATAGGTGAGTTTATGCTTAATAAGCTTAGACAAATTGGATTAGATAATGGTTATTCGATGTCTTTATATCTTACTAAAAATATTAAACATGGTGTTCCTCAGTTTAGAAAGCGCACATTTTATTTCTTTTGGAAGAAAGATATGTTCGGTGAAAAAACGCCTGTTCTGCACTTTTATAATAAACCGCACAAGAAAATAGAAGACATTATTAACGGTGTAACGTCAAATACTCAAATGGATGTGATCAATAAGAAAATTCCTTCTAAAGATGATCCTTATTATCGTTACCTTTTAGAAGAAGTTCATGGTGGGATTACTCATAGAGAATATCATGATATAATGGTAACAAAAAATGTAAGGGCAAACGATGCAGAATGCGCGATTGAACGTGCAGGTCATGACTATAAAAGAATAGCTAAATGGATGAGTGATAACGGATATCATAGAGAAGTTCCAAAATGTGAACGTAAATATGAAAAGCTTCAGGCCGGAGGCAATCTTATGAGAAGAGGAACAATGGTTCCTAAAGATTATATTGGAGCGTTTGTTGGTCATTATCCAAAAATGTTAACGCATCCATACGAAGATAGATATATAACTATTCGAGAAGCAATGACTATTATGGGTTTGCCTCAAGACTTTGAGTTACTAGATCCTAAAAATTCTATTAATCATATCTGTCAAAACGTTCCTTACGAAACTGCGAAGGATATGGCCACTGAGATTAAACATGTATTCGAAGGAAATAGACCTTGGTCAGATACAGATTTTTTGTTTCAAACAAATATAGACGAAACAACAGAACAATGGAATGTAACTGAAAATAACCTAGAAAGCTTTTTCGGTTGACATTTTATCAATACAATATACAATACGACTATGTAACGAAAGTGAGAATATGAGAAAAGATTTTATTTTAGATTTTGAAACCATAGGTAGTGATGCAAAGGTAATACCAGTTATTAATTGTGCTTATACTACATTTGAATGGGATAGGTTTGAATCCGATAACCCTTACTCTTTTCAAGAGTTAGTAGCTACAATGCAGAAATCTAAACTCGATATTAAGGACCAGATGCATAATCATGGTTGTAAGTATACTAACGCAGATTTGCAATGGTGGCTTGATAAGCCAGCTGAATTAAGAGCTGACTTAAAACCAAGTGAAGACGATTTAAAACCAAATCAATTCATTGCAAAATTACTCGACTACTTATTAAGTTCTAATAAGATTTCTTATTGGTGGAGTAGATCAAACACATTCGATCCCATTATTCTCGATAGAATGGCAGAGATCTCAAACAAAAAGAACCAATTAAGCGCTTACTTGCCTTATTGGAAAGTGAGAGATACAAGAACTTATATCGATGCAAAGTTTAATTTTCCAGGTAACAACGGATTTTGTCCGTTTCCTGACGAAGAAAAATGGGAAATTACATTTAACGCTCACGATGCAAAACATGATGTAGCAGCTGATATCATGAGATTACAAGCAATCACTCGAGCAGAATTAGATATGGAGTTACCTAATGGCTAATTTACAAATTTCAGTGAAAGAACTTAGAAAATACAAGATATTTGTAGGTACTCCAATGTATGGTGGTAACTGTACTGGTTCCTATACTAAATCGTGTACAGACTTGGCGATGATATGCGCTGCTAACGGTATTACGATCAAATTTTATTATTTGTTCAATGAAAGCTTAATTCAAAGAGCAAGAAACTACGTTGTAGATGAATTTATGAGATCTGATTGTACGCATTTAGTATTCATAGATAGTGATATTGCTTTTGATCCGAGAGATGTTCTTGGCATGCTTGCTATACAAGTAGCAGATCCTAAAAAATATAATATCGTTACTGGCCCTTATCCAAAGAAAACTATTGCTTGGGAAAAAGTAAAAGCCGCAGCAGATCAAGGTAAAGCAGAAGAATCTCCGTTTGATCTTGATCAGTATACTGCTGATTATGTGTTTAATCCAGTTAATAAACTTAAAAGTTTTAACATGGCAGAACCTTTAGAAATCGGCGAGGGCGGTACAGGATTTATGTGTATTCCAAGAGAAACATTTGAAACATACAAAAAAGCTTACCCAGAATATTCATATAAACCAGATCATGCCCGCACTGAAAACTTTGACGGCACGAATGAGATTATGGCTTACTTCGATTGTATTATTGATCCAGGATCAAAAAGATATCTAAGCGAAGATTACTTCTTCTGCAGACAATCTCGTAAAGCTGGAATGAGAGTTTGGATGTGCCCTTGGATGAAGATAAACCATATAGGTACATACATCTTCAAGGGAAATATGGGCGCTATAGGATCACTTGGCGTATCAGCGACAGCAGATAAGTCATCTTCTAAACGAAGCTACAAGAAAAACAAAAAAAGTTGACATTTTCGCAATATTAAAGTAAGATACAATCTATATACAATAGGAGACTATATAATGAAATTTTCTGAAAATACTCTTACAATACTTAAGAGTTTCTCTACTATCAACAAGTCTATCTTGTTGAAACCAGGTAATACACTTAAAACAATCACACCTGAGAAAACATTAGTTGCTAAAGCAACTATCTCAGAAAGCTTACCTTCTGAAGCATGTGTTTATGATTTATCAAGATTTCTTTCAATTTTAGGTCTTTATAAGGACCCAGACGTTGAGTTTCATGATAAATACTTCACTATTGCTGAAGGTAAACAACGTACAAAATACGCGTTTGCCGATATTTCAATGATACATGCAGCCCCAGAAAAAGATATCGAATTACCGTCATCAGACGTTATTGTTGATGTTCTTTGGGATGACATGCAATCTGTAATCAAAGCTGCTGGTGTTCTTCAGTTTAATGAAGTTGCATTTGTTGGTAGCGAAGGTAAAGTGTACCTGAAAGCTATTAATAGCGCAGATACAAGCGCTGATGATTACGGTGTTGAAATTGGCACAACACAAGACGAATTTAAGGTTATTATCAAAACTGATAATCTTAAGCTCCTACCTCAGAACTACCATGTTACTCTTTGCGCAAAGGGTATCTCTGAGTTTAAAGGAGAAACAGCTACTTATTATGTAGCAATTGATACTAAGTCGACTTATCAGAAAGGATAAAATATGAGCGATCAAGAACAACCACAACAGGAGCCAGTAAATCTGTCTCTACAAGATATCGCAACCGTCGTGCAATTGATTGACGTAGTCAGTCGTCGCGGTGGTATTGAAGGCCGAGAACTTGCAGGCATTGGAATGCTTCGTAATAAATTCGAAGTTTTCTTAAATCAAAACGCACCACAAGGTGAAGCACCTGAAGGTAATATGCCGGTAGATGCACCAGCAGCTGTACCAGAAGATGCGCCGCTTGCTGACAAGGTTCAGTAATACTAAACGACGCAGGCTCTCGTTATAAACCTGCAACTTATATATTATGAAATGGTGATTATATGTCTATTGATGCTAAAGCAAATGAAGTACTGTGGGTTGAAAAGTATCGACCACAAAAAATAAACGATACAATACTACCTGAAAACACCAAAGCAATGTTTAAAAAGTTTGTAGCTGATGATAGCATTCCAAACTTATTGTTATCTGGTGGTCCAGGTGTAGGAAAAACAACTATCGCAAAAGCTATGCTTCAAGAAATGGGGTGCGATTATATTGTTAAGAACGGTTCACTCAACGTAAATATCGATACATTGCGGTATGATATTTCTACATACGCATCAGCTGTATCTCTTTCAGGCGGTCGTAAATATGTTATCTTTGATGAAGCTGATTACTTAAACGCTGCAAATGTTCAACCAGCTTTACGTAACTTCATAGAAGAGTATTCATCAAATTGCGGTTTTATATTTACATGTAACTTTAAAAACCGCATTATAGCTCCATTACGATCTCGTCTTTCAGAAGTTGATTTCACTATAGAAACAAGCGATAGACCATCTATGGCAGCACAATTCTATAAGCGCGTACTACAAATCCTTGAGTTAGAACAAGTAGATTTTGATAAGAAAGTAGTTGCTAAAGTTATTGAACGACACTTTCCAGATTTTAGACGTGTACTAACTGAGCTACAATCATATGCAGCTTCAGGTCGTATTGATGAAGGTATATTTGTTAATCTAAAACAAGATTCAATGGATGAAATATTCAGGCTACTTAAAGTTAAAGACTTTACTAATATGAGAAAATGGGTTGCAAACAATTCAGATCAAGACATGAATGAAATGTTTAGGCGCATATATGATATGGCTTCTGAAAAGATTGAATTGCGTTCATTACCAGGTTTTGTAGTTACTCTTGCTGATTATATGTACAAAGCTAACTTCGTAGCTGACTTAGAAGTTAATATGGTTGCTTTCTTAACAGAAGTAATGATGGAAGCAGAGTATAAATGAGTGATTGGGTTAAAAAGTTGATTGGCATGCAAGAGTGTTTTAATTGTAATAAGTATATCACAAAGAAGCAAGTTTATAGTGTAGACGTTGACACTCAGGACGGACCGTTGCATCTTAAGCTATGTCAAGATTGTTCAGGTGATTTTGACGATATGATGAAAGATTTAGAGGAGAACTTAAATGCCCAAAGAAATAACACCTTTTGATTTTATGAACGCTGCCTCTTTCTCTAAAGAGGATATTATATCTAGTAATGATAATCCTGAAATCGCAGAGAACTTGTACTCAGCATATATCGTAAATAGAGGTTTTACAAACTTTGAAGATACTATCCTACATGCCAACGAAATGAATATGAGATCTCACCTACCAGCTAAAGCACAGTTTGATTATTATAGAACAGCATTACGTAAACGCAAACGTTTTAGTAAATGGCCTAAGGCAGATAAGAGTAAAGATCTTGATGCAATACAAGAAGTTTATCAATGCAATAGAACAGTTGCTAAACAATATTTAAAAGCCTTGAGTGCAAATGACCTTAAATCAGTTCATTCGCGGCTTGAGATTGGAGGGTCTACCAGGTGAATATTCACTTCTGATAAATAATTACAACGGTTGAACAGTTTGAAGCCGTACCATACATAATAATAATAAAAAGAAGGCGATGTGGTTATGAATTCAGAAGAAGATATTTTTAAAGGTGTAGGAGTAGAGATTGCTTTACCGACACCAGATAGTTTCCTTAAAGTAAAAGAAACACTTACTCGTATTGGTATTTCGTCTCGTAAAGAGAAAAAGCTTTACCAAACTTGTCATATATTACATAAACAAGGTAAATATGCGATTTTGCATTTTAAAGAATTGTTTATTCTAGACGGCAAAAAAGATACGTTTGTAGAAGAAGACGAAGCAAGAAGAAATACGATAGTTAATTTACTAGAAGAATGGGATTTATTATCTGTCGTGAATACTGAAAAAGCACAATCTCCGATTGCTCAGCTTAATCAAATTAAAATTATATCCCATAAAGAGAAACAAAACTGGATTCTGGAAGCAAAGTATAATATTGGAAAGAAGTGAAAATGAAAATTTATAGAATGAACGAAAACGCCGAATTACCAACTTACGCAACTGAAGGTTCAGCAGCATTTGATATTAAATCGTGTTTTAAAAACGGCGATAAACTAAGGGCATATAATAACTGGAATAAAGAAGTATTCATCACAGTAAAAGGTGTGGGTGGAAATCCAAACTCTTTTCAGTTACCACCCGATACAAGAATACTTATTCCTACGGGATTAATTTTTGATGTACCGGATAAGCACGTACTTAAAATGTTTATTAGGTCAAGCGTCGCATTAAAAAGAGGTTTGGTATTAGCAAATGGTACAGGAATCATAGATTCAGATTATGTAGAACAAACTTATATTATGATAAACAACGAAACAGATTCGTTAGCAGTTATTTCAGATGGAGAACGTCTTGCACAATGTGTATTAGAAAAAACACAACAAGTAAAACTATCTGAAATAAAAACACAACCGAGCCAGAAAACCGATCGAGATGGAGGATTTGGTAGTACTGGGGAATAGGACAATAAAATGTTTAAATATCTACTAGCACTATCATTAACAGCTGCACCTTTAGCTGCTCAAGAAGTACCGCCATTTCAAGCATCACAATCTTGCGGTACTTTTACCGTTATGGCAGAACAAACTAAAAAGTATAACGAACAGATTTTGTTTAAAGGTGAAATCTTGCAACAGCACATAAGCGGCCAAATGATTAAAACTGAAATGGTTTTTATGACAAATCAAGATACAGGCTCATGGACGTTAGTTTCGCTGTTCCCAAATGGATGGGCTTGTATGGTAGCTAACGGAAGCAACTTCGAACCATACTTAGCCAAATAAATTGACATTATAACAAAAACGATGTATAAATATAACGGGAATGCCATAATGGGTTCCTTACATTAATCTTGCTTATTTAAGGAGAAATAAAATGAATACTCGCAGATTAGATACGACTATGCTTAACGATCCATTCTTCATCGGCTTTGACCGCATGGTAGATAGAATGAGAACAGCAACGCCTAACCAGGCAAATTACCCACCTTATAATATTATCAAAACAGGCGAAGACCAATACGAATTACAATTGGCTATCGCAGGTTTTAATTACGATGATTTAGATATTACTTTGAAAGATGGAACTTTGACTATTGAGGGTAACCAAAATACAGATGACGAGAAGAACTACATTCATAAAGGTATTTCAGCTCGCTCTTTCAATCGTACGTTTACTTTAATGGACACTATCGTAGTAAACGGTGCTGATCTTGATGCAGGAATTCTCAGCGTGCATCTCGAGAATGTAATCCCAGACGAAAAGAAACCTCGTACAATTGAAATTAACCGAAGAGAACCAGAACTTCTAAAAGGTTAACTATTTTACAGCGATAGGGAGGCTTTCTTGGCCTCCCTTTTTTATAATGGAGACAAAATGAAATATATAATTGATATTGATGGAACTATATGCCAGGAAGTCTATTTAATGGATGGAAGTGGCAAAAAAGATTATGCTAATCATATTCCGATGTATGATCGAATTGCTAAAGTAAATGCTCTGTACGAAGCAGGTCATACTATTAAATACATGACTGCACGCGGATGCGTAAGCGGCATAGATTATTGGAGACTAACTAATAATCAACTCGTTGAATGGGGTGCGAAATACCACGAACTCAGCGTAGGTAAAAAAGAAAACTACGATATTTGGATTGATGATAAAGCTTTTTGGTCAGAAAATTTCTTTCGTGAAACAGGCGAAAGCTATGAGTAAATGGCATTACCAATTAATGAAACATAATGAATATTATGCAGTACATGAATTTTATCCATCAGACGATGGAGGCTCTTGGACTAAAAATCCTGTTGACATTTCCGGTGATTCGGTTCAAGATATAAAAGAATCTATACAAATGATTCTTAACGATATTGATAAACACGGAGTAAAAGACTATGAATAAATGGATTGTAGACTGTTGGAATGTAGTAATGGATCACGAAAAAAATCCACTAAGTAGCATTCCCGATTTTAGTACACGTCATATGATTATGCAAGTTCTTGCTTGGATGTGGTGTATTGTATTCGCAATTATTGTAGGAAGTATGTGGGCCGGTGTTATTAGTATGATGCTACATACACTATTGCTAGGCGCAGTTGCAGTAACAGTAGTAACATTTGAAACAGCGAAGCGTAAACCAAATGTATTTGGCACATACAGTGGTCGTGGGGATGGTGGCGAACATGAGTGAACAAACACAATATTGCACAACTAAAGGATTAGGCTGGGCTTTCTTGGTCATATTCTTTATTATTGCTGTTTTACCAGTATTAATGTTAATGGCAATGGTTGGTCTAGAAGATTACGGCCGTTATTGTAATCTGAATATCTTACCATGCTTTGGATTAGGTAAATGAGCGATTTAAAATTCACAACAGCAGGTGATTTTTTAGAAAGCCAAACCCGTTATGATGCAAGATTCATAGCGGCAATGGACCACAGTGGTGGTTCGACTGGCGGTGTATTAGAACGTTATGGTCGTGAATACACCGAAGAAAACAAGATGGATCGTGTACACGAAATGAGAATGAGAATGGTTAATTCTCCTGATTTCAACGATACAAATGTTTGGGCCGCAATTCTTTATAAAGATACAGTTACTCGAGGAATGGTTAATGAACTCGCAGATAAAGGTATCGACTCCTTTTTAAAGATAGATGATGGCTGTGAAGAAAACGGGATGCTTAAACAGTTTCCCGTAAAACAAATATTAGAATTTGCTACTGACGGATTAGGTGAACCTATATACGGAACTAAGATGCGAAGCATTATTAAAAGTATAGACATGGTTGAGCCTATTTTAAAACAGCAATTTACTTTGGCACATACAATCCAAGAATACGGACTTATGCCAATAGTAGAACCCGAAGTTCCTATTGATCACGAAGATAAAGAATTAATAGAACACGAGTTATACGATGCGCTAGAAAAACATTTATTTGGAAAAGATTACCAAGTTATTTTAAAGCTAACGCCTCCAGAAGTACCCAACCTATATCACAATCTTACATCAAAACATAGTGTAAACCGTATTGTGTTTCTTAGTGGAGGATACGCAACAGCTGAAGCGTGTCGTAGATTATCAATGAATCATGATGTTACTGCAAGTTTTAGTAGAGCTTTAAGCGAAGGTTTGAATCATAATCAAACTGATGCTGAGTTTAACGCTAAAATATCTCAGAACATTAGAATGATTGTTGACGCAACGTCAAGATAATCAAAAGGTTGACATTTTGCCCAATTATGATAAGATAGTAATTGGGTATTAACATATTAAAAGGAGTATATAATGTTAAAAAACAAAGACCCAAGTTTATATAATGAAGACTTGGCTCCCATTCCAGAAAAGAAACGTACTTGGGGTGCGTTTGAGATTTTTAACGTATGGTCTAACGACATTCAAAGTTTGTTTGGTTATACGCTAGCAGCATCTCTATTCATCTCATTTGGTTTAAACGGTTGGACAGTATTTGCTGCCATCATGTTGGCCGGTCTTTTTGTAATGTGGTTAGTCAATTTGATGGGTGAGCCAAGTGTTAAGTATGGTATCCCATTCCCTGTTATGGCTCGTTCGAGTATGGGGGTAAGAGGTGCTAACTTCCCGGCTGTGGCCCGCGGAATCGTGGCAATCTTTTGGTATGGTGCGCAAACTTATTTCGCATCAACCGCAGTATCACTATTAATTTCGGCATTAGCCGGAGGAAATGGTGAAGCAGTAATGCTAGGCATGAGTACAATCGATTGGGTATCGTTCCTATTCGTTTGGGCATTCCAAGTATATCTGTTCTGGAAAGGTATCCCTTGGATTACTAAATTCCTAAATTTCGCAGGTCCTTTTGTTTACGCAGTAATGATTGCTTTGGCTCTCACTATTTGGGTAAAAGCAGGTTCAGGACTTACTACAGAAATGGGTACAATCTTTGAAGGTACAGGCGAATACGCAGGTACATCTTTCTCAGCATTCGTAGCTATTGTAGGAACAATGATCGCTTATTTCGCAGCAGTTGTAATTAACTATGGTGATTTCTCACGTAACGTTAAATCACAGGCTGCAATGAAAAAAGGTAACTTGATTGGTTTGCCATTGAATATCGCATTCTTTTCATTAATTACACTTATCGTTACTTCAGGTACTATTGCAATCTGGGGTGAAGCGGTCACAAGTCCAACTGATATTATTGCGATGGTAGATTCTTTACCATTGACTGTTGTTGCAGCGATTATGTTTTTCGTAGCAACTATCGGTATTAATATCGTTGCAAACTTTATCCCGCCAGCGTATGATATCGCTAATCTAATGCCTTCAAAAATCGATTTTAAACTCGGTGGTTTGATTACATCAGGTTTTGCTCTTATTATCGGTGGATTATGGGTATCAACTATTTCACAGCTCGGTATCTTTGGGTTTGTTAATACTTTAGGAGCTGTACTTGCACCTATTTACGGTATTATGATGGTTGATTACTACATGCTTAAGAAAGGCAAATTAAACGTAGAACAACTATTCTCAGCTTCTGAAGATGGAGAATATTACTACGATAACGGTTGGAATAAAAAAGCTATGATCGCTTTTGTTGTACCAGCTATTTTCTCAGTAGCGACTGTCTGGGTAGGTTCATTGGCATTCTTGTCAGGTTTCTCTTGGGTAATCGGCGCTGCACTTGGTGGTTTAGTTTATTACGCAATTACTAAAAAATAAAAAAATATGCGATAGCGAGTTAATTCTTGCTATCGCTTTTTAAGGATTTATGACATGATAAAACCAAATACAAAGTTTAATCTCGATATAAGAGATATTGAAATCATTGAAGAAGCATTGAGAGCGAAAGCAGGTCGTAGAGGCATGTCTATTGCAAACGGTGAAACTTCAGCAAAATTAAAAGATGAAATGCACGAGATACAAGAACTTCTTGGCAGAATACATCATCAAAAGAATTTTTATAAGCCAAAGGGATTTGTACCAGGCGGATAAATATAACGTTACATTAAGTAACAACACACACAAACACAGGAGAATAAAATGAGTAAAAACCCATTCGAAATTAGAGCTGAAATGCTACAGCTTGCTAAAGAATACATGGATCAACAATACCATATGAATGTTCAATTTGCTGAAAGCATGATGGAACAGGGTAAGAAAACTATTGAAGATGTTAAGTCTTCTTACGAAATGTATTCAATGGATGATCTAATGGAAAAAGCTAAAGAAATGTATAGCTTCGTTTCCAACAAAGATTAATTCTAAATTAAATCAAACTAATTTAAAAGGGGGGTTTACAGCCCTCTTTTTTTATGCTATAGTGATTCTAGTTAAAAACAAAGGAACGCGAAATGTACAACGTTTTAAAAATCGAAAAGTTCTCAAGAGCAGCGATAGCAGAAGGTCGCATCAACGGTGTTGATATTACAGTACCTAAAATTATTGCTACTTACGACGGTTATTTTTCGGCTAAAAAATTAGCTATGAAATTCAATAACATTCATAAAACAGTTTGTGACGAGTACGGTTCAGATTATACTATTAGATATGAGGTAGAAGAATTTTAAAAATAACGGTTGACATTTAGAATCAATACGGTATAATAGCTTTATAGTTAATTAGAAAGGACTATATTATGAGTAATCAAATCCCATTCGGCATCAGCCTATCAGGCAAAGCAGAGTATACTTATTCTGAGTTGTGTAACTTCGTTGAATGTGCAGAGGGTATTGAGCCAAAATCTCTTGAAAAAGATTATGTTTCTTTTTTAGAGAACGTGCTAGCAGGTAAAGTTAAGCGCTCTACATTAGTAGATGTTGAAGTGCTAGAAACCTTTAGAGCTGATCTAGATAATCGAGCCGATATCGATTATAGAGAAGGACATTGGGACGACGAACCCGATATCGTAGCTGGTGGCAAATACTTTGCTAAAGTCGCAGAAAGACTTAAAGCTCATATAAAAAAATCAACATAAAATTAGGGAGCTTCGGCTCCCTTTTTTAGCTTAACATGTGTGGCATACCAGTTATCGCAGGATCACCGCTAAAACCGCCACCTATATTTACAACATTAAGATCTGTCTTTGTTTTAGCACCTTGAACTGTTGTCATTGTTGGCGACACGTTTGTTGGAGCATTAATACTTAAATGTAAAGGATGTGTACTACCAGCATCTTGTATAATTTTAAATGTATTCGGATCAATAGAACCTGGACCGCCTGGTTTAAACGGTACTACGCCAAAGTTTTTCATAGCTCGTTTAGCGTTATAGTCATAACTACCCAAATCTCCTCCGCTAAACAGATGTCTTGTATCAGATATTGCATCTAACGCATTCATTTCGTGTCCAGTAGGAACATTACCTATCATGCCACGCAATCTACCAGAGCCATACGCTACAGGGTTAACACTTCCTGTTAAAATTGTATCTACTGCAGCTTGACCACGTTGTTTATCTGCTGGACTTATTTCTTCTTGTAGTAACCATTTAACTACAATATAACCTAAATAGTCTCCGCCGAAACCACCTAAAACAGAACCTACTAAACCACCTGCTGGAACAGTCAACCAAGCAAATGGTCCACCTAATAAACCAGCTGCGGCACCAGCTATCGCTCCACCACCTGCACCAATAATTCCACCAACATGACCGCCTATTAATGCTAATCTTTCATCTTCACTAACATCAGCCTCCATCATTGTCATTAAAATAATTAGATCTGCGACTTTAAAAGCTACATTTAATTTAGCTAAGAAATCAAAAAGTCTAGTTAATAACTTTCTCATCCTTGGACTATTGAGTTTTTTAAGAGCTTCTTGAATATCAGAAGCTTTGACTTTTGCGTTAGGATCAGGAGCTTTGTTAGAGTTAGCAGCCATATAAGCTCCTCTATTTAATTCTCCAAATTTACGTGGATCTCCTCTACCAATTACAGATGGAGTTCTATTAAAAGAATTTCCCATTCCGCCTTGCACTTTTTGATTTGCGTTAGGCCTATACGGTGATTCTGGTGATGTTGTATTAAAGTTAAATCTGTTAGGCCCCTGTGGTTGATTTAATTTAGGAGGTAATGACGTATCGACAGGCTTAGGAGTAACCGACCTAACATCAAATCCAGAGTCCATATTGAATTTAGCGCCTGGGCCTAAATCATCGATGCTTGTAACAACCTTTGGTTTATTTAAATTGTCGAGTAACTTTTGGTTTGCTTTTACAATATCGGCTTGTTGTTTTAATATTTTCTTTTGATTATCAGACATCTTACTAGAGTCAATCTCATTCGCTTCAAGAAGAGTATTATTTCTTTTCATAATTGCATTAGCAATTCTAATACTAGCCGCTGTAATAGCTAAACTAAAGGGAATTGATGCTACAGCAAGAAGTATTTTAGTAACAACACTATTACGAACTTTATCAACGTCTTCTTTTAACGTTTTAAAAGTTGCATTCATATCTGCGATGTTTTCGTTCATTTTATCAAGGCTTGTCTTGAGTGATTTAGGATCAAAACCTTTTAGAGATGTACCTATTTCACCGATCTTTGACTCTAGTGCAGAGAATGATCCGTTATGTCTTTCATCAATAAAACCTTTAAGAATGTTATAACCAGCTCCAGCAGCAAGCAAACCGCCACCCAATTTTGCAGCTCCGCCTAATATTCCTCGCATTGAAATCTTTTCAAGTCTATCACCCATCTTTTCGATGGCTTTATCTGTTCTATCACTAGTTTCTTTTACTACTGCAACTTTTTCTGATCTCTCTAAATCTGCGAAATCTGCTTCTTGCTTCATTCTCTCAGCATTTTGTTCTAACATATTAGTTTGTATTGCTAACATTTCTCTCTGTGCTGTAGAGTTTCTAGATATAGTATCAAATACTTTATCAAACTTTCTTAATTCTACCTTTACAGAACGAAGCGAATTCGTACCTGAGTTACGAATTAATTGACCTTCGGCTTTTAACCTGTCAATAATTGCTAATGTTTCTTCTGACATTTGAGCCATGTTTTAAGCCTTTACTGTTCTTTTTGTTGTTCTACATAGTCAACTAACATTCCAAAATATAGGTCACGTTCATAAGGTATCATATTTTCTATTTCAGCTATTGAATATTTATGGTGCTGCGCCAACATGAATATAACTTTGTAGTATTCAGAAAGAGTATTATGGAGCAGCATTACATAAAAAAAGTCTTCATACCCTCCATTACGAAGGTTTGTTCTTTACCTTCTTTATTGGTATATTTCATTTCGTGTCTCATTATAGGCATTGTTTCAAAGAATTTTTGAATTCCAGCAACAACATCACTTGATACACCATCCATAAAGTTATCAATGTCTTTTTCGCTATAGTCTTTAAACCAATGTACTTCGTCTTCTGATGCGATACGTTCTAAACAAGAAGTCATAACAAAGTAACTTGCCAATGGATCGTTTGGAGCTAATTCCTGAATTTTAATATACTCATCAATAGATGGATATTTTAAAAACAAAGTATACTCATCATTAATCTGTATTTTATTAGTATGATTGTCGCCTTTTATAACTTCAACATCGTTCAAATCGAGTGTTAACTCTACTGCTTCTTCTGTATCAGGATCATTTATATTAAACTCAATTTGGTTATCAACAGAAACAGATCTAATCATCAGAATAATGTATTCTAAATCAAACATTGCTATCTGATCAACATCGATGTCAAGTAAGCAATTGTTAACGACCTGTCTTGCAGCAATTATTTCTTGCATGCCATCATCAGATTCTTGTGCAACTAATAATATTTTTTCTTCTTTAACAGTAAATGGTCTATACTTGATAGACTTTCCTGTAGAAGGAAGAATCATCTCTCGTATCGGTAATTCAATTTTTGGTAAACCCATAATCTATCATCCTTTAAAATATATTTTTTATTTCATTAATTCTATTACTAATATTGTCGAAGTTATTAGTAACTTTCGTGTATTTGTTTACTGCGTCAGTAATTCCTCTAGGAACTAAATCCTGTCCTATCAACTGCCCAAAATCTCCAATTGCGTCAATAAGTCCAAGTATACCGTTTCCTCTACCGTATCTTGAAGTTGGACTACCAACTCTCTCACCACTAAATTGTATTCTGTCGTATTGGAAACTGATAGGTAATGTGGAATAACTGTCATTCGCTTCCCAAGCTAAGTCAACATCTCCCAACATACCAGGAAATCCACCATCTAAAATAGTTTCGTAGTATTTTCCTGTAGTAAGGTAATCAGTAGAATAAGCTTTTATTATAATTCTACACGAGTATTCATTTTTATATCCGATTTCAAACGGTAACATACCATCTACTTCAGAAAAGTTTCCGCCTACAGTAGAATAGTTTACAACTCTTTGAGCCCAAGAATGAAAGAAACTTAAAATTTGATGATTTGAGTCTAACATAAAAATAGCTTGAACAGGCTCTGGATTAAGAGATGTTGGATACATTCTTCGTTGTTGACCTACTGCTTCGTAAGAATTTAAACCCATAGTAATTCCTGGTATCGCTACGTTTTTACAAAAGAATGAAAGGTCTCTTGTTGTAACTGAAGAAGTGTTAACAGGAAAGTTAACAATTTGAACCTCGAATAACGATTGCCGCATCGGACCACCGAGACGATCTATTTGTGATTTAAAATCTGATATTTTAAATGTCATATTATCCTCTTATAATCTTTCTTGAGTCTTTAAAGACTTGAGCTTGAGTAGCACCAACAAAGCGTGCAGTTGGTAAGAATAATGCAACATCCCATTCTGTCGGATTGATGTACACTAAACGCGTTTTTAATTGTCCTGTCAAATAATGTTTAACGCACGGTTTAAACATTCTAAATTTAGATGCGCTATTCAGAATATCATAATTTAATTTTAGTTTCGTTGTTTCATTATAGTATTTGTTATTAGTGGTTTCATATAATGCATCCATTAACTTTGCTCTCAGAGGAGGAGGTAAATAGTGCATGTTTATACCAAGAAAACCACCCTTAGCTCTATTTATTGGAAAAATCAGAGGAAAGCTGTCATAATATGGAAGAGTAGCTTTATGTTTTGGATCATACTGGAACATATACATATTCCCAAGCCTAAATCTATTTTCGTATCGATCTCTACCCATCTCTTTTATAATCCGTGTAGGATCTGCTTTAGACTTAGTTATGCCTTTAGCTTGTTCTCTGTACCATTCACGAGCCTCAGTAGTTCTAGCTGGCATTTGCCCAGAACGTACACCCTTTAAAAGAATATCATCAAATACTTTAGCTACCATTACTTCAAGCCCAATTCTGCTTCTGTGTAAATATCAAACTGCCAATTTCTTTGAGCACAAAATGCTCTTGCAGCTTTCCATTTAGCTTCGTTAATTCCATACGTTTTTACCTCGTTGAGGTACCTTCTCGATAATCTGCCAGTGGCAGTGTTTTTCTTACTTCTATCAGGCGGTTTGGTTTGTGCCTTAGGTTTAATTTCAATCATCAATGTCTTTTGTTCACCATTCGCAAGTTTTCTATGTAAAACTACATCAGGAAAATATCTATGCTTTCTTCCATCTATTGGAGAAACATAAGGAACCACGTATTCTTCACTTGCCCACCATATAACGTCTGAATGTTCATCAACCCATCTAAAGAATTTAAATTCCCACATAGATCTATAAATTATCCGTGTAGGATCTCCCTTATACTTAGAAGGGTTCTTAGGTTTAAACCTACCACTATATGCCAAAACGTACTCCATAATTTAGTATAAATAGAATTATACACCTATTTATAAAGAAAGAGATGGATTACCATGGCAAGTAGTAGAGTAGAGCTTTACAGACGCAGAAAAGAATCTAAGTTTGCAAACTCCTATCAGTGTTTTCCTGAACAACCGCACCCACATAGTTGTCTTTTAGTTTTTAAAGAATTTGATTATTCACCTATTAAACAGGGTTCTAACCCAACAGGATTGCGTACTATATTTCAAAGCGCTTTTGGAGAAAGATCATCTGGTGTTGGTCTAAGATCATCTATGGCAATTGAATTACCTTTTCCTAAAACTCTTGTTGATAACACAAACTTGAGAATTAACTCGTTTGAAAGAGATCCTTTTACTGAAAGTATTGCAGGAAAGATTAAAGCATTTATGGATGGAGAAACAGGCGGTACTACCACAGCAGATATACCAAAATTGTTACAAGGCATGGGCGCTTCTATGGGTGCAGCAATGGGAGGTAATAGTATAGGTCAAAACATTAACGATCTTGCAAGTAAATTCTTAGGGTCAGATGTTAAAGATGTTGCAACTGGTGCACAATACCTTTTAAGAAAGGCAATTCCAGGAGATATTTCTAGATCTATTGATCTTGTTACTGGACAAACAATTAACCCGAGAGAAACATTATCATTTGAAGGTGTTAATTTAAGAACACATCAATTGAATTGGGATTTATTTCCAAATTCAAAAGCAGACTCTCAGAGAATTAAAAACATTGTTGATATAATTAAAAGAAAATCCTTACCAGAAGTTACTGATATTGATGGCGTTCCAAAAGCATTCTTACAGTATCCGTCAGTTGTAGATATTTATTTAATAGGTGTTAATAGCGAACACTTTATTAAGTATAAAACATCAATGATAACAGAATTTGCTGTCGATTATGGTGCAGCGGGCGGAGTTGCTATTATGAAAGGCGGCAAACCTAACGGAGTAAACATAGCATTAAATCTAACAGAACTAGAAATTGAAACAGCGCATGATTATGGTGCTGTTGGTAACGAGCCTTTTGTATCACAGGTTGACTTAGCAGACTTCGATCCGCCTGTTTCTGCCGGAGGAGGAGGAAAATAATGACAAAGTATTTTGAAGAATTTCCTTTAATAAATTATGAAGGTAAATTAGTAAGAGACATTACAAGACGTACTAATTTTACTAAAGAAGTATCTAATAACCCTTTACTTTATATGCCTTATACAGTTAAAGAAGGCGAAAGACCAGAAGACATAGCAGAATTCTATTACGGTAGTACGGATTTTACTTGGGTAGTATACTTTTCAAATCATATAATTGATCCATATCACGATTGGCCTAAATCAGAAGCCGATTTTAACAATTATTTAAAAGAAAAATACGGCGAGCAATCAGGACTTGTTGGTGACGATATCGTTGATTGGGCAAGAGATGATAACGATGAAAATATCCTGTACTATTATAAAGAGGTATAAGCATGGCAGTTGATATTGTTAAATTAGCACCAGAATCGTTTAGAACGATTTATCTTCGTAAAGAAGATCGTGTTATCTTGCGTACAGAGCAAGGTCGTAAAATTATTATTAAACGTATTATTCCTGATGAATGGAAACCTTGGAGAATTTACGATCAAGAACTCGTAGATAATAATAATAAAAAAGAAATATTCCTTATTGACCGCGCTTATTTACCACAAGTAACAGAGTCTTTTAAGAAAAGTGCAAGAAGCAAATAAATGGCAGAGTTTAATCCAGGTTCAGCAGACATTGGTAAGGCACTTGTTACAGGCGCAAGTGGTAAGTCTAAAGATATAGCTTCTTTAATTGTTAGTTTTGAATTAGAACAATCGTTAGATCTTATGAGTTACTCTGGTAAACTAAAAGTTTTGGATGGCATAGGTTTTATGGAAACATTTCCTTTAAGAGGTGAAGAGAAATTAGATTTAAAAATAAGTAGCATGGATCTTGGTACCGAAAAAAACCTAAAGGCTCAAGTATTTAGAATTGATAGTATTGTTCCTTCAGAATCTGGAGGCCAAGTATTATATACAATGCACTTTATCTCAAGAATTAGTTATACTGCTTTTAAAAGAAAAGTTACTAAATCTTATAATAGAAAGAGTATGGATCAAATTGCAAGAATTTTATTCGATACTTATTTTTCTAAGCTTGGTGAAAAAGATTATTTAGATAAAAACGATAAAACTAAAACATTGAGTTATGCAGCATATAGAATGCCTGTCATAGACGAACCTGATAGAAGTTTTTATATACAACCTACAGCTAATATATCTGATATAATTATTCCTGATTATATGCCAACTCAGGCTATGCAATTTATACAAAATCTTAGCTTTCAACCTGAAACACCTTCGGCTTCTTTTAAATTTTTTGAAACCTTAGATAACTTTTATTTCGTAACTGATGAATATCTAATCAAGTCTGCAAGAAGAAAGGATTTAATAAATTTATTTTATAGTCCTGCATCTTCTATCGATCCAAAAAGACCTGACGATCAGATTAATAGAATCGAACATTTGGAAGTTTCTTCTAAAGGTTTAAATACCGCCTCTGATATTATTAATGGCGGTTATACCAGCAAAGTAACTGAAATAGATTTAATAAGAAAAAAGATTGTGAATAACAATTATAATTATGATAAGAATGCAAGCTTTATCGATATGTCTGGCAATCAAGTAGATTTAAAAGATGATCCTCATTCAGAATCGTTTAGAAAAGAAACATTTACTGAAGAAAATGCAAGAAACTTTTTTGTGTTTAAAAACTATAACCAGAATGGTGATATTCCAGGTTCATTACATGTTGATAGATTTATTCCAACTATTGTATCTAACAAGCTTTCTTACCAACATCACTTAAATCAAACAACGGTTGGTGCTACAATGAAGGGTAGGTTAGATATTGCTCCAGGAATGGTAGTTAATTTATCTATTAAAGCTTTGGATGGATTAGACACTCCTGAAGCTAATAAAACATTATCTGGTAAATATTTAGTACACACTGTAAAACATTCAAGAGATGACAGCGGTACTCTAGGTTGTGCTTTAAAACTAATTAAATTCGGATGGAGTAAGGGTATTGTCAATGAGTGATTATGGTGCAGGACTTAGAGACCCGTTATTTTTTATGGGCATTGTTGAGGATATAGTAGATCCTAGATTCGAAGGTAGAGCGAGAGTTCGTGCGTTTGGTATACATGGAACGAATAAAGATATACCTACAGATGAATTACCTTGGGCATTAATAGTTAAAGGTGACTATGATCCAAACGGTACGCCAGGTTTAGGCTTACCTGCTGTAAATTCGTGGGTATTCGGCGTGTTCTTAGACGGAAGAGGCGCACAACAACCCATGATTTTGGGTTTAATACCTACACAACCTACTCAAATTACAGATCCAGCAACAGATGGATATGGTAAAATTCCTAACAGAAACGGAGAATTGCTTTCACGCGGAGCTGCACCTGAAGACTTTGGTCAACCACAAAATGATAGATTATCTCGTGGTGAAAATATAGATGAAACATATGTAGTAAATCAAGAGTCTAATAAAATTGAAGGCGTACAATTTGCAGGAGACGAAGAACGAACTTGGTCAGAGCCAACAGCAGCATATGACGCGCAATATCCTTTTAATAGAGTATTTAAATCGGGTAGACATAGCATAGAATTAGATGATACACCTGGTCACGAAAGAATTATGATATATCATAACGAAGGCTCTTATATTCAAATTGATTCAAGAGGTACTGTAACTAATAAAAGTACTTCAGATCAATTCGATGTCATAGATAAAAACTCTCATGTTGTTATCGGTGGAGCAGGATCTGGTTTTAGTACAGTAACTATTAATGGTAATGCTTATGTAAAAGTAAATGGTAATAAAACAGAAGAAATTACTGGTGATTTACAGACATTAGTTCACGGAAATCATTTACACTCAGTTGGTAATCAATATACGATGGTCGCTGGTGTACAAGCTCAAATGAGAGCAGCAGATCTTAAATTAGAAGCAAACGTTGGTACTATGTCTATTAAAGCTGGAAAAGAAATGCAAGTTTCTTCTGGTGAAGGACTATACGTTAAATCTGATAAAGTTTGGTTAGAAGCATTGAGCACTTTAAATATATTAGGTGATCAAACATTTCTTAAAGGTACTTCTGAGATTGATATATTTGGTGCTGATATCGCAATCAAAGGAACAGAAGCATTTAATATTAAAGGAGATGCTGAGTTAATTTTAGGTTCTGATGGGAATGTACATGTAAGAGGCCAAACAGTTTATATTGACGATTATGTTAGTATGGCTAATGGAGGAGCTTCTTCTCCAGACGATGCTGCCGAAGCTGAAGAGTCAAAAGAAGCATCAGCTATTGAAGCTCCAGAGCCAGTAGTACAAAATACAAGCATTATGCCAGTTACAGAAACCGGTTCTATGGATTCTAGTGGCCTTGCGTCTCAAGATGATGAATCTGAAACTCAAAGTTCAGCACAAATTTATGACTCTAAAACACCGCAAACCAGTGTTACTCAAACTGCGTTATCTCCATTGTTAGATCTAATTAATGAAGTAGAATCTAAAGTTTACGGTTATGATTCTATATACGGAGAAATACCAACAAGCTTGCATCCTGTTAAAGCTATTACTAAGATGACTATACAGGAAATATTAGATTGGCAAGAGTCAATAGATGCTGTCGTTGGTTCTGAGGCAGTAGGAAGATATCAAATTATAGAAGATACATTAAGAAATACAAATAATAATGATGCTAATTCTCCTAAAGGAACACCACTCTATACAAGAGCTGGTCTATCAGCTTCAGATTTATTTACCCCAGAAAATCAAGATAAGCTTGCTATTGCTTTAATTGAAGGCCGTGGATTAAATCGATATATGGAAAACAAATTGTCTTTAGAAAACTTTGCAAATAACCTTGCTCATGAATGGGCGGGTTTGCCGTTAGTTACTGGGCCTAATGCTGGTAAAAGTGCTTATGACGGTGATGGTTTAAACAAAGCAGCACCAAATATGGTTCAAAAATTCATTAGTGTACTAAACGATATAAAAATAAGACAAGCAATATCTAGCGGAGGATTAGAATGAGTATCGATAATTGTTTAACGCCTGACCAAGAACGCGTTGAAATATCATCTTCAACCCCTTCTTCTAATCAAAACGGAGAATTTACTCTTTCACAGATTGCTATATTCGAAGCAGGGTTTAAAGAAAACATTACAGTCACAGCAGAAGATGATCCTATCTCTGCTGCTGTTAAAAAATATGGCTCATCTACTTTTTATGATAATCTTAATATCTTAAACAGTACATTAAGTAGTGCAGGGATTGTTTTACAAGTACCTAATTATACAACTTTAAATGAAAGACTTAAGGTTGGACCTATAACACCATTCGAGTTTGCACAATATATTTCAGATTATAGTGCATCTCCTATCGGTGCCAACTATCGTGCGAATACTCAAACACCTGAGTTTTTAAAATCGTTAGATGATTTTTATACAGAATCATTTGCAGACTCAGTCATGGGAGGTTTTTGTTCTTTAATGCCAAATGTATTTGGTGCAATAGGAGGTTTCTTCTTTTTAATTGGAGAAGTAGGAGGGTTAATCGGTGATGCTTTATCATTTATATCAAAGATTAGAAATATTAAAGATCCGCTTAAAGCTCTATTTGATGCGATTAAAGTTAAAGCTCTTATTGAGGCGATCAAAGAAAAAGTAACTAAAGCAGTTATGGGTGCAGTTAATAAAATAAAAGATGCAATAAAAAACTTTGATGTAGCTGAAGCATTATCAGATGTAGTTACTTCAATACACAATAAAGCTGGTAAAAAGATAACCGAATTAAAAGAGTCAATCACAAAATTTTTCTCAAAAGAAAACATGGAAAAAATTGAAAACAAAATCAAAGGTATGATTGATTACGCAGTTTCATTATTCGATAACCCATCTATTTCTGAAATACAATTTCTTATTGCAAGAATTTGTGGATTTGCAGCTGGGATTGAGTCAATTGTTAGTGGACTAAAAAAGCCAATAGATAACGCAGTAGATAGATTTATTAATACTGTTAATACTCTTAAAAACGCATCTGGCGTAGCTCAAGCAGAAACTTTAAGAGCCGGAGCTATACGTTTTGATGAGACGGCTCGCATGATTCTAATAAATAGATCTAAGGAACTTTTTGTAGAAGCTGGTAATATTGAGACTGGTACTATACAAGAATATAAAAATGTACCAAGCTGGGATGAAATAAAAGATAATACTCATGATAAGATAAGAATCGAAGGTGATTGGATTGATGTACTCAAAGAAGATGGCTGGAATAAAATGGATATAGATTTTAGAGTTTTACTTATGAGATTACACGCAAAAATGATAGAAAGAGAAATTACTAACGGACCAATGACTTTAAATAGCGGATGGAGAAGCCAACAGTATAATGCTGGTTTAAACGGTTCTGCAAAGAAAAGTATGCACCTAGAAGGTAAAGCTGCTGATTTAAAATGGCCTGGTTTTGTTAAAGTTAGTGATAATACAAATAACTTTGTTAAGCTAGCAAGAGAGATGGGTTTTGGCGGTATTGGTTATTATAACAGATTTATACACGTAGACATTGGTCGACCCAGAAGCTGGGGTTTATAGGAAAAACAGATGGTAGTAGCATTAGTTACAGCAAAAACAAAAAAGATTGCGATTTATTCTGACTTTAAGAAAAGTCTTGAGATAAGTCCTGTGTCAGATGATTTAACATTACATAAAGATGAAGACGCAGTAAGAGAATCTATTAAAAATTTATTACTCACCGATAGAGGCGAAAGACTTATGCAACCCAACTTGGGTGGTAATATAAGAGCTATGCTCTTTGAAAATATTTCGCCAGGTGTTTTAACAATGATCGAAGATCAAGTAAGAACTTGCATAAATTTATACGAGCCAAGAGCAGAAATAATCGATGTAATAGTAACTTCTAATATTGATGATAATGTAGTTAAAATTGCGGTTCATTTTTATATAAGGAACAACCAACAACCAATTTCTGTTGACGTATTTCTAGAGAGGACCAGATAAGATGGTTAAACTAAATATTTCAGAGCTTGACTTTGAAGCAGTAAAATCACAATTTAAAACATATCTGCAATCTCAGACGCAGTTTAAAGATTATAACTTCGAAGGTTCTAACATGTCTGTATTGTTAGATGTTTTGGCTTATAACACTTACCAGAATAACTTTTATTCTAATATGGCAATTAACGAAATGTTTCTTGACTCTGCGGTATTAAGAAACTCAATTGTTTCTCATGCTAAAGAATTAAACTATTTGCCTGGATCAAGAAAATCTGCTAAAGCTGTTGTTAAAGTAACTTTTACAGATAGCACAGTCACAGGCCAAACAATTACTATACCTCAATATTCACCATTTACTTCAAATTATAATGGAGAGAACTTTGAGTTTGTTACTAACGAAACTTACGTAGCTAAGAAAACTGCACCTAATACTTTTGTGGCAGAAAATGTAGAAATTTTTGAAGGTCAAATGTTAGCAAGCTTTGAACGAGAAGGTTTCTTTGTTGATGAAGATGGCATATTAAGAGTTACTCTTTCAAACGAAAATGCAGATACTGATTCAATAGCGGTTTTTGTTGACGCTGAAGCTACTGAAGATGAAAACGTATTTGCAAGAAAAAATGATATTTTCGGAGTTGGAGCTACTGATAAAGTTTTCTATATAGAGCCTTATGTAGATGGTCGTTATACTGTTTATTTTGGTAACAATGTGTTCGGTTTCCAACCGCAAGAATTCGAAGATGTAAGAGTACGTTATAGAATTACTTCTGGAACCGAAGGTAATGGAGCTTTTGCTTTCTCATTATCTACAAATTATGGCGCTGCTGTAGTAGAAACTATACAAAATGCTGCAGGTGGATCTGAAAGAGAAACGATGGAAAGCATTCGTTACTTTGCACCTAAGTCATTACAAATACAAGAAAGAGCAGTAACTACTTCAGATTACGAAATCTTATTAAAACAAAACTATCCAGAAATTCAATCTGTAGCTGCTTACGGCGGTGAAGATTTAGAACCTCCTCAGTTTGGTAAGGTAGCTATTTCTGTTTATTTAGGTCAAGGTCAAGAAGCTTTATCGACTACTTTATCGAATACTTATATACAGTTTTTAAAAGAAAGATCTCCTTTAGCTATTGAGCCTGTTTTCGTAACTTCTGAATTTTTATATGGTTGTACTACTGTTGATGTGTATTATAATCCTAAACTTACTCGTAAATCTTCTGGTGATATCGATACATTAGTAAGAAATGCAGTTAAGCTTTATTCCGATACTTATTTAGATGACTTTAATAAAACATTAAGAATATCTAAACTTGCTGCTGCAGTAGACGCGACAGACATTTCAGTTGCAAGTTCAAGTATAACAGTAATGCCTTATATTGAATTTTCACCAAACTTAAATATATCTTTAAATCCTTCGTTTAAATTCGTAGCTGAGTTAATTAAGCCTTATCCTTTCGATGAAGAAGACGGATTTGATAATTATAAACCTGCAATTAAAAGCGGCGTATACTCTATGAATGGTTCTAATGTTTATTTGCAAGACGATGGTAGAGGGAACATGCAAGTTATCGCAGATGATATTGCAAATCCAAAAGTTGTTAAACCTAAAGTTGGTAGTGTAAATTATAAAACAGGAGAAGTTAATCTTGTTGGATTTATTACAGATGGGTATGTTGGTTCTGGAATTAAATTTATGGCTACAACTTTAAAGAAAGATATTACTACACCTAACGGTAGAATATTTGCAATCAAAAATTCAGATGTAACAATTAATTTAATAGAGTCTAAATAATATGGCCTACGATGTAGAAAAGAATATTGCGTTTAAAATAGAGCAACAGTTTCCTGCTATATACAGAGAAGAACAAAATGAATTAGTAGCTTTAGTTACCGATTATTATAAGTTCATGGAGACTCAATCAAACCAAGCTGTTTATAATAGCAGAAGAATGTTTGAATACCGCGATATTACTACTACACTCCAATCTATGATTATATTCTTTCAGAAGAAATACTTAGTAGATTTACCGTTATTAGATGATGCAAGTGTTAGATTGTTAGTAAAGAATATTCTCGCTCTTTATAGAAGAAAGGGCTCAGAAAACGGCATTACGCTATTTTTTAGAATGTTCTATCAAGAAGATATTCAAATCTATAATCCTTCTAATAATATATTTAAACCGTCAGATTCTGATTGGCGTACAGGCGAATTCTTACAATTGATTCCAAACTCTGGTACTTTTTACGCAAGAGACGGTGTAACGTATTACGATTACGGAGATTTATTAAATAAAAATATCGTTGGTTCAACTTCTCATGCAAAAGCTGCTGTAGATAAAATTAACCTTATTCTTTTAAATAATACATTAACTCCTATTATCTACATAAACCAAGTTAAAGGTCAGTTTCAAAGGTATGACGATGTTGTCGCTAGAATAAACGGTCAAGATGTTTTATTCGGGATTGTAAATGGTTCTGCTTCTGGTATAGAAATAGATTTAAACTACGGCGGAACTACTGGTAACGCTATAGGTGATATTTTTAATGTTACTTCTACTTACGGAAAAGGCGCTACGTGTATCGTAACTGATACTGAAGATGAATTTACAGGGATAGTTAACTATACATTAGAAGATGGAGGTTTTGGTTATACGATAGAAAACACAAGACTTCTTGTTTCTAATCAGTCTTTAATATTACAAAATCCAGATTCTATTTTTGTTGAGTTAGAATATTTAGAAGATCAGTTCGGAAATAGAGGCAAAGTTATAGGCCAAAATGCTTCGTCAGTTGGTTTATTAATGGATGTTGGTGATGAATTCGTCGTGAATAGCATAATTAACACAGTAGATAGAACGAGTAATATAACTGTTACACCTGTTTTAAAAATAGCAGCAAAAAATGACAGTTCTCCTGGTCCTTTATATCCAGATACTAACGATGTTAACGATGTTAAAGTAGAAGCGCTTTCAAACTCACAAACAATTAGTCTTATTACTGACGTTATTTCTGGGTTCTTAACAGTACCTTTAAACTCCTCTAATTTCAATACTGTTCCGCCTGCTACAGCGCCTATGAGTGGTACAGCGAATCCAGTAACTTTAGCTACGCCTCTCAACGCGGCTTTTGATTTAACACCGTTTACAATTGGTTCAATAGAATCTTTCGAAAACATCAACCCTGGATCAGATTATATTAACGATGTGTTTACATTGGTTCGAGACGAAACTATGATATCGTTTGAAAGGTATGAACAAGTTCTTGTTGTTGATAATTTCAGCGCTTTATTCTCGGTTGGAGATCTTGTTGCTCAAGCTAGTTCTGGCGTGAGTGGTATTATTACAAGTATTAATCCCGATAATAGTTATATTACTGTGAGACCTTATGCGTATTATGGATTTGACGAAACAAATATTGCACACAAGGGAACGACATACGATATTATTTCTACTGAAAGAGACTACGGTTCAAATCAGTACGGTAAAAATGCTAAGATGACATCAAAAACATTATTTGCTACTGGTAGAGTCTCAAAAGTTAAAATTCTTAATTCAGGTTTCGGTTATCTTGACGGTGAAACAGTTTTCTTAACAGATGACAATGGTAATATAGTTGCTAAGGGTACTATGATAGCTGACGCTCAGGGCATTTCAGCTGGTTTCTGGGGTGGAGAAACATCACACTTGAACGGTTATAAAGCAGATGGAACTTATTATGATTCAAGAAATAAATTGCACGATTCAGATTTCTATCAAGAATATTCTTATGAAATTAGATCTACTGTAGATATAGAAACATATAGAGATACACTTAAACAAAACGTTCATCTGGCTGGTACAAGGTTATTTGGCAAGTTTACATACAACAAAAAATCTGTGCTTGGTGTATCAGCGAGAATGTTTGTAGCTAAGAAAGAAGATCCTTTAATTGGCGGTGATCCTATAGTCGGACCAGGTCAACCAGGATTAGAAAGCGTAATTGTTTATAGCGCAGACAGAAATACAATTTCAGTAGACAGTACAAATTTGCGAGTAGATACCGCAGGATAAATAGGTAAAATACCTTAGGAGCAGAAAATGGCAAAACAAATTATCGGAGTAGGCTCAACCGCCAATGACGGAACAGGAGATCCGTTACGTAATGCTATGGTTAAAGTTAATTCTAACTTTACCGAGTTATACGACGCATCATTCGATGGAGCATATGCTTCGTTAACTGGCGGACCTACAAGTTTATTATATTGGGTTAATGATGGTACTAACGGACAAGTACTTACAACAAATGGTGCTGGAGTTATTACATTCCAGGATCAGGCAGCAGGCTATACCAACTCTGATGTTGACTTACATTTAAATACAAGTACATCAGCAAATAATCAAATATTAAGTTGGACAGGCGCTGACTATGATTGGATTGATGCTCCATCAGGCGGTAGTGGTGGCGGTGGTTTATCTAACACAGAAGTTATAAATGTTGTAACTGGTTCAGACTTAGATATGGGCGGTAACAAAGTATTATTTAATAACGTATATTCTACAGAAGGTGACTTACCAAGTGCTTCAACATATCACGGTATGTTTGCACACGTACATGGAACAGGAGCTGCATATTTTGCTCACTCTGGTGCTTGGGTAAGATTAGCAAATCAATCAGAAATTGGCGGAGGAGGCGGCGGTGGTACTTTAGAAACACGAGCTGAAGTATCTGGTACAACTGCATCGATTGCAAATGGTGTCTCAACCGATCTTGATATTGTTGGTCACAAGACATACGCGTTAATGACTATTCAAACAAGCCATGCAGCTTGGGTAACTCTTTATACAAGTAACTCAGCTCGAACAGCAGATAATTCTAGACTTGAAACAGAAGATCCTCAACCGTCTGATGGGATTATTGCCGAGGTAATTACTGCAGGTGCTGAAACTGTTATTATCGGTCCTGCTACTATCGGTTATAATTTAGAAACTACACCAACAACTAATATACCTGTTAAAGTAAGAAGTAAACATGGTTCATCAGTTGCTCATACAATAACTCTTAATGTTTTAAAATTAGAGGCATAACATGCAAAAGTTCGAATGGATTGTTACTCTACATAATAAAGAAGATCTAGATGATTTTTACGATGATATGGAAACACCTGGTGGTTCTATAACTATACCCGATCGTAAAGTAGAATTAGTAAACCGAAGAACGATTAGTCGCAATACTCATTATATGTTAACTTGGGAAGAAGCTGAAGAAGTAAGAGCAGACAAAAGAGTTGCTGGTCTTGATCTTGCTGCAGAATTAGAAGAAACAACAAAGCCAAATGGTTGGTCTATGACTGGAACTTTTTCAAAAGATTGGTTTACAGACGAATCAGATAAAAACTGGGGATTATTAAGACATAACGAAGTAACAAATAGAAGTAATTGGGGTGCAAACGGTACTTCAAACGTAACAGATACAGTTACAGTGACTGCCTCTGGGAAGAATGTTGATGTTGTACTTATTGATGGACACTTCGATCCAGGACATCCTGAATTCGCAGTAATTGGAACTGAGACAGATTATTCAGATGGTGCACTTGTAAGTGACTCATCTAATGGAGCAGTATTTGATAGATCAATTACAGTTCGTGGAGTTAAATGTGTTATTGCAGGTGCAGTAGGTGGACAAACCGCAGTACCAGATGCCTGGGCATATAAAACTGCAAAATTTATTACATTACTTATTAATCCGCAAGATCCTTTGATTAGTTTAGAACACCAAACCAATTTAATTAAAACATTAAAGGGCGATTCAGGAACTACCCATGCAGGCATACCTACGGCACAAAGAGTTGCTTATGGTGGCGGTAGTTCATATACACCAAACTTTTTAACAGACGCAGGTGCGGCACAATACGCAGGATATCAAACTTTTTTAGATAATAACGCTATGGATGATATGGTA
Organism: Rhodobacteraceae bacterium Water-Bin34; assembly: GCA_900197625.1. GTDB lineage: Bacteria > Pseudomonadota > Alphaproteobacteria > Rhodobacterales > Rhodobacteraceae > Amylibacter. Next base: position 34,276 of record FZLS01000008.1, read on the forward strand.
TGGTATAGAAATACATCAGGGCCAAATCCTCCGACAAGTAATAGAGATATCGAAGAGTTGGCAGAACACTTGTTTCATACAATTCATAACTTTGGTATTCCAGGTGCAGTTCCTGGAAGTGCTACAGAAGTTCCTATGCAATCTTTAGGACCGATACTCGAAGGCAATCCTAGTTTTGATTGGCAAAATACAGAATTACATCTTGCAATGAAAGAAGCAATTGACGCCAGCCTATACGATCCCTCTGGTTATTCTACAGATTGGGCGACAGATTCTGATGCAGCTATGGTTGCATATAAAGAATATACTTATTTAGTTAATTGGTCAATGTGGGATATGAGTCAATTCTGGGATGGAGGAAGTCTTTCTCCAGAATGGTCTGATACACTAAAAACACCGGCAGGTATGTTAGCAAATAACCCGTTGGGTCATGCTATGTTTAAAAAATACTTTGAACCAGTATTAAGTAAACCTAATTTTGCTCAAATACAAAATATGCTTCAGGATAACGATGTAGGTGAACATTACTACGAAGAGTCTGCAAACGGAGCTTCAAGAGTTGTTCAATATAATTGGTTTCAAAATAATATAGGACTCGGAACTGGAACTTACGTTTATACACCTTATGTAGATGCAAATGATCCTGATTATACATTAGATCAAAACCACGGCTGTCATTGTGCCGGAACAGTAGCAGGTAATACTCAAGGTTGGGCGCGTCAAGCAAATATCTATAACATTAGTCCTTACAGTTCTAATCCAAATTGGGGTGATTTCGGTCTAAGTTCTACTACATTTTGGGATTATATTAGAGCATGGCATAACTCAAAGCCAATCAATCCCGCAACAGGTAGGCGAAATCCTACTATAACTAATAATAGTTACGGAAGTTCTAGAAGAGTAAACTACGGAAATTACGGACCGGTGACAGAAGTATTTTATAGAGGTGTTACATTCGCACCTGGTAGAGACTTAACTTCAGCAGAGTTAAATGCACGAGGTTTTTGGGCTGGTGATTCAATTGCTGATTTATCAATCCCAGCTTATTTTAACTCAAGAGAAGCAGATATGCAAGATGCTATCGATGATGGTATTATTATTGTTGCTTCTGCTGGAAACGATTCTTGGAAAACTGTAAATTCTTCTGATCAAGATTTTAATAACACATTTAAATGCACATATTATGGTTTTACACAAACTAATTGGTTACATAAAGGTACAGGTGCAGCTGCAGGATATGCACCAGTCATCAACGTAGGTGCACAATCAAACGATGTCAACGAAGATAAAGCTAACTTTAGTAATTGCGGTAATCAAGTAGATATATTTGCTGCTGGCGAAGGTATTCAAAGTAGTTTGCACACAGGTGGTATTACCGACACAAGAAATAGTTCATATGATCTGGGTAAGTATCAAGGAACAAGTATGTCAGGTCCACAAGTGACAGGAGTTGTCGCATTGCTTGCAGAGTCTTGGCCAAGCATAACTCAAGCTCAAGCTCAACAATGGTTAATTGATAACGCTAATTCAGATTTAATGGCTGACACTGGAACAGACGATGCAACAGATAGAAATAGTTTGCAAGGTGCTCCAAACAAAATGTTAAGATGGATAAATCAGAGACCATTAACGGGATCAGCGTTTCCTAAGAAAAATTTCGCAAATAGACCTACATCAGGTAAAACTTATCCTAGAACTCGTGTAAGAGCAAGAGGATAATAGAAATGTTTATAAATATTACAAAAGAGCAGGTTAGGTGAAATGACTGAGATATTAACTTCGAAAATGAAGAACGATACAACTAGAATGTTTTTTGATGACGTTCAACTTAATAACTATTATGTATTCGTATCTTCAATTACTAGCGGAACAGAGCGCCAAAGTGCTGTGAACGCTCAGTATTATACAAACGAATTGTTAGAAAACACTTTGTTTGGTAAAAAAGTCTTGAGCTCAGATACAAAATTTATGATTAAGTTTTATGATTGGCAAAAAGATGCGATTTACGTTCAATACGATGATAGAGAAGATATGGAAGGTAAAAGATTTTATGCCATAGTAAGTCCAAACAATAACGATACTGGTGATTATAGAGTATTCAAATGCTTATCAAATAATAACGGTTCTCCATCTACCGCTCCTCCAAATTGGAACCCAGAAAATAGTAGTCAAGTTTATAGAACTGCTGACGGTTATGTTTGGAAGTTCTTATATGTTATATCTTCTGCAGAGTTTGAAGCATACAACGCAATAGGTTATGTTCCCTTAATTGGTTCTGATTTTGTACAAAACCCAGATCCTAATGCTGATGCTAACAATGTAGTTTATGGTTCTGAGATTTCTGATATTTTCGTATCTAACCCTATCGATAATAACGGTTATAAAACTCAATCTGGTTCGTTAACAGCTGCACCAGGTAATGACGGAACTCTTACTTTAAGATCAGATGGCATTAACCAAATAACAAATTATTATAATGGGATGTCAATATATTTAACTAACTCTGACGGTAGATCGTTCTTGTACGTAATTAATTCTTATGTCTTTGAGGCAGCGACAGGGTACGGTAAAGCAAAAGTATCAGGAGATCCTTTGGGTGACCAAGTATCTAATATTGCAACTTTCACTATCTCACCAACATGCGTTATTGAAGGTGATGGAACTGGTGCTATTGCTGTATCTAACGTTGTTGAAGGGAATATATCTTCACTACTTATTTTGAATGCTGGCTCTGGTTATACAAACGCCACTGCAAAAATTGTAGATCCGATATTTGATTTTGATCCAGAAGATCCCAACTCTATTGATATTAGAGCAAATTTAAGACCAATCTTATCTCCTGTAGGTGGACATGGTTATAATCTCATAGATGAGTTACATTGTAAACATATATTGTTCTATGGTTATATTACAGAAACAGATAACAATCAAATCGGAAAAACTGGTTCGTATTCTCATATTGCTGTTGTAAAAAATCCATCATTTACAGGTGGAACGTATCCAGATGTATTTGATAATAGAATTGAGATAGAAACTGACGATATAGCATACGCTGTTAATGGTGATACACTTCAACAGTTTAACGAAGATAACGAAGTTATTTTTAAAGCTAAAATTCAAGAGGTTGACGCCAACTCAAATACAGTGTTCTTATCTAATTATATGGGACCTTATCAAAATGCTGCTAATAACGACGTTTCGATAGATCAAACTAAAGCATTAGTGAATTCTACAGGACAGAGAATGTTCATAAATACACCTACAGCAAATAATATTATAGAGTCTGACTACATTCAGCGCACAGGGCAAGTATACTTCATGGAAGACTTTGTTCCTCTTGCTAGAACGTTTATGTCTAGAGAAGAATACAAGTTAGTATTAGAATTTTAAGGAAAACAATAGATGCCTATTAACACCAATCTAAATATTGCTCCCTACTTCGATGATTTTAATCTTGAAAAGCAATTTTATAAAATCCTGTTTAAACCTGCATACGCGGTTCAAGCTAGAGAGCTTACCCAACTTCAGACTATACTTCAAAACCAAGTTGAACAATTTGGAGATAATATCTATAAAGAAGGTAGTATTGTTAAAGGCTGTAACTTTACTACTCTCGATGATTTAGAATTTGTAAAGTTAACTGATAAAACCGGATTTGATCCTGAAAGTTATATCGGAGGAGTAGCAGATGAGTTGGTTAGTGGTGTAACTGTTTCTGTTGATACAAAGTACGAAATCGTTGGTCAAAATTCTCAGCTAAAAGCATCAATCATTACAGCATCCCGCGGTTTTGAAACTCGTCCTCCAGATCTTAATACATTTTATATTAACTATCTTAATACGACTCCAGGAAGGACACGATTTATTGGCGGTGAAAACCTTACAATTAACAAATATCGTTATAATGGTTCAGTATTAATCGAAACATCTCTTAATGTAGCATCGATCAACGTTACTAACTTAGAACCTTCGACAGGAAGTTCTTACGGTATACAAGCTGCTGATGGTGTTGTATTTCAAAAAGGTCACTTCTTATTTGCTAATTCTCAAACTTTAATTGTTTCTAAGTATACAAATCAACCTAACGATCTTTCTGTTGGTTACGAAGTTGTTGAAAGTTTAGTTTCATCTTTGCAAGATCCATCATTATTTGATAACGCAAACGGATCAAACAACGAAAATGCACCTGGCGCAGATAGACTTAAAATGGTTCCGACACTTACTGTTAAAACTACTTCAGTTGCAGATGTCGACTCAGGTTTCTTTACGTTAATTCGTTATCAAAACGGATTTCCAGTTACAATTCGCGACGTTACTCAGTTTAACTCTATTAGCGAAGAAATGGCTAAGAGAACATACGAAGAATCTGGAGATTATGTTATCTCTGATTTTAAATCTACCACTGAAAGACGAGGTACTGATCTAAAAGTTTTAGTCGGTAAAGGTACTGCGTACGTTAAAGGATATAGAGTAGAAAACAGAGGTAACCAAGATGTTACTATTGACCCAATTAGTGCTACAGAAATTCAAGAAAACCAATCTACTTCATTAGAATATGGTTCTTATGTTGACATTACTGCAATTCAGGGTACAGTAGATGTTGATTACTCAGCTGTAACTTTACAAAGATCTACTGGTCAATCAATTGGTCAAGCCTTCGTTACGAATATCACACCTTCTAAATTATACTTATTTGGTGTTTCGATCTCTGTATCAAGTTACACATTTGCAGACGTCACACGTATCGTAGGTACTGCTGGCGTTATTACGATTGCCGCTGGATCAAAACTTAAACAGACAAACAAATCTCCTTTAGTATTTAATACTGGAACTAAAAGCTTAAAAGAATTAACTGATATTTCTTTGCCTGTAAGAGCTCAGGATAATTCAGTAAGTGTAACAAATGATGTACTCACAATTGGACCTCTAGTTGGAGCAGACTTCGGTGTTGATAACTCAGATATGGTATTTGTTGATGCTTCTAATACGGTTATTCCTGTTTTAAGTTATACGACATCTGTTAATAACTCAGTTTTAACTGTTAATTTAGATCCTGCAGCTAACTCAGATCCTGCTGGAACTCTTTATTATAATAAAAGAGAATTAAATGTAACACCTTACAATAAACAATCTGTTGAAGCATGGGTTAAATTTATTTGGAATAACGGCACAACTCAATATAATCTTGGATTTCCAGATGTGTATGAAATTCTTGCTATCGAAGATAACTTAAATGTTGACTATAAAGATAGCTTTAGATTAGTTACAAACCAAAAAGATAACTTTTATGATCATTCATATTTAGAAGTTATTCCTGGTAGACCTTTGCCTACAGCAGGTACAATATCTGTTAAGCTAAAAGTGTTTAAGCCAAGTAACGCGACTGGAAAATACTTCTTTGCAATTAACTCTTATCCGGTAGATGATGTATCAACTAATCTTCCTTCTGGTTATGTTCGTTCAACACAAATACCGGTTTATACGGCAGACACTGGAAGAGAATATAGATTAAGAGAATGTGTTGATTTTAGACCTTATAGAGATTTAGACGGCGGGGCAAGTTATACAGCTTCAACCGAAGCTTCAGCTTCAGTAGTTTCAAACGCAGTAGGTGATCAACAACCAGCATTCACAACTTATACTTTTGAAGTTCCAGCATTAAACGGAAGTTTAACTTCTGATATAGAACATTACTTGTCAAGAATTGATATGGTTACAATCGATTCGTTTGGTAAAGTAGCTACGATTAAGGGTACAGAAGCAGCATCAGCTATTCCACCCAAAGTCGGTGCTGACCAATTAGTTATAACACAAGTATCAATACCAGGTTTTCCTGCACTATCGCCTAAAGAAGCTATAGATCAAAATAAAGATTATTATGCTGTAAAGACTAAAGCTTCAGGTGTTAGAAATTATACTATGAAAGATATTTCAGGTTTTGATAAGCGTATTAAAAACTTAGAATACTATGTAAGTTTAAACCAATTAGAACAGAGCACACAAAATATGGTTGTGACTGATGAAAACGGTTTAACAAGATTTAAAAACGGGTTCTTGGTAGATCCTTTCAATGATACGAATATTTCTAACTTACAAGATGCAACGTTCTCTGCTGCTATTCAAAAAGACGATAGTATTTTATCACCAAGCTTAACTACATTTCCTTTGGATTTAAAATACAAATCTGCGACAGGATCTAGTGTTTTCCCATCAACTGCTGATGCCGAAATAGCTACGTTAGGTAGAAATGATCATGCAAAAATCGTAGGACAACCATATGGTACTAACTTTAGAAACTTAGTAAGTAACTACTGGTCTTATAACGGAACTGGTCAATTATCACCTAACCATGATATGGCGCACGATACTACATCAAATCCCGTTACTCTAGATATAGATTTAGTAACACCGTTCACAGATTTTATAGAAAACTTACAAACTTTTATTCCTTTGACTCAAACTACAACCGTAAATAACGGTTCAGTTACGAATAATATTGGAGGAAGAACTTGGCAAACAGTAACTGATTTCACAGATACTACTACTAGCTTAGGTATTGATCCTAACTCTGTTCCAGTTAATAACACGGTAGGCGACTTTGTATCTGATTTCCAATTCTCACCGTTTATGAGAGCAAGAGATGTTAAAATATTTATTGCTGGTTTAAGACCTGATACGCCTCATTATTTCTATTTTGACGGAGTTGCTGTTACAGATAAAGTAAGAGCGGGCGATCCTGACTCTACAACAGCACGTGATGTTCAACCATTCGGTGCCTTGAATAGTACTGAAATTAATACAGATTCAAACGGAGTTTTAAGAGCTGTATTCGAATTACCAGGTAATACGTTCTTCGTAGGAGAAAGAACACTAACAGTTGCTGATAGTAGTACATTCGCAGACATAGAATCTGCATCTACTTCTCGAGCATCTATGGATTATCATGCATATAACATCTCTATAGAAAAGAGTAGTTTAACAACTTCTACTAGAGTACCTGATATCGATGTTACATCGACAGTAACTACAAGAAGTGTTGCTGGTCGACCATTTAATATTGATCCTTTAGCTCAAACATTTTTTGTTAAAAGCGGTATGGGTAGAGGAGCAAACTCAATCTTTGCTTCAAAAATAGATTTATATTTTAAACGTAAATCAGAGATCAATGGTATTACTGTAATGTTAAGAGAAGTAGTAAATGGTTATCCATCATCTGCAATCTTACCTTTCTCTAAAATACATTTACAAGCAAGTTCAGTTAATGTTTCAGATGATGCTAGTGCTGTAACAACCGTAGATTTCGATGCGCCTGTAAGATTAGATATAGAAAAAGAATATGCTATTGTTATTATGCCAGATGCTAACGATCCAAACTATCTAACATTTACATCAAAAGTTGGAGGTACAGACTTAACGCCTGGTGCAACGCAAGGACAAGCTGTTGTTCAAGACTGGGGTGACGGAGTTCTATTCTCATCAACAAATAACATGGCTTGGAAATCATACCAAGACGAAGATCTTAAGTTCACAATTTATAGACATAAATTTAACTCTGGAACCGGCGCAGTTACGATGACAAACGACGATCACGAATTCTTTACGTTATCTGATTGGACAGGAAGATTTAGTGATGGAGAAGAAATATATACTTCTCTTGCTCTTTCTGGTTCTACAAGTTCATCCGTAACAATGGTTTCAGGAACTAACGTTATAAGCGGTACAGCTCTTGGAGACACTTATGCTGCTGGTGATAGAATTCTTATCGCTGCTGGAATAAATAAAGAAATATTTGAAATCGCGAGTGTTGATAGTTCGACAGAAATGACTGCGACTAAGAAAATATCTTATCAAGCTGGCGCTGGTTCTACAGGTACACCAGTTGTAACTGGTACTATATCGCATTACAATCCTTTAGAAAGAGGTACAATGCATCTTGTAAGAAGTTCTGCTACTAATTCTAAAAAATTCTTAGCTGGTCAAACTATTACAGGTTTAAGAAGTACTATAACAGGAACAATCGGTTCAGTAGATAATATCAATTTAAGTTATGTGCAGCCTTTAATCATGAAAACAAATGATTCTGCTACAAGCACAGAATTAAGTGGTGTTATGACTGACCCTGCTAATACCTCAACTAATTATACGATGCCAATGCAATTCGGTGCTAAGAATACCTTTAACAAAAAGGGTGTTACAGTATTTTCAAGATCAAACGATATTGCTTTATCAAAACCATTCGAAGTTATTGTAAATATGACGAACGGATCTTCTGAAACTACTTCTCCGGTCGTTGATTTGGAAACAGCTTCTTTACTTGCGTATCAGTATAGAGTTACAAATAGTGCAGATACTACTTCTAAATATATTAGTAAAACAATTGAATTAGCAGAAGACTTAGATGCCGAAGATATGGAAGTTGTTGTAACTGCATATAAACCATCTGGCTCTGATATTAAAATTTATATTAAACCCCAAAACGTATATGACTCAGCATCATTTGCAAGTATACCTTGGATGGAGTTAGAAGCATTTGAAGGCGGAAGTTCATTTAGTTCAGATCTTAATTTACAAGATTATAGAGAAATAAAATATAGAGTTAAAGCTGCAAACCAAAATGGCGGTGTTTTAGAATATACAAGTAGTGGTGGAACTTTCTTAGGATATAGAAAATTTGCTATACGTATAGACATGATTTCAGAAGATATTGCAAAAGTACCAACTCTTAGAGATATGAGGGCTTTGGCTTTGACATGATAAATCAGGGGTTAATTAGGGATAAAACGCGAGCAATTTTAAATACTGATGCTGCGGCTTTAAATAAATATAAGCAAGAACGAGCATTGCATAGAAAAGTAAATAATCTAAGCAAAGAAATTGATGATATTAAAAGTCTATTGTTACAAGTTACAGATAGACTAGATAAGATAGAGAAGTAGAGATGGCAAAACCTAATATTCAAAACATTACCACTACACAAACATTTCAAAATTGGTTTGATAAAACCAACGAGATGGTAGATCTTATGCGATCATCGGTTATAACAGCGACAGCCTTAGGGGATTCTACGACAGGAGATGCTTCATTAGCAGGTGACTTTACAGCTAATAATATATTTGCCGATACTTTGTTAAAATCAGATACCATAGAATCTTTTTCTAGCAATAACAGAATTGACTTAAACTCACCTATAAAAATAAATGGTAGTGCTAAACAAGTTGCTATATTTAATTTTAATACTGGAGCACAAACTAGATATACAGATGGAACATTATCTTGGGATATGGGTATCGATAATTCTAGTGATGGTAATTTCGTTATCGACACAGGTTCTGGTGATGTAAAATTAAAATTATCACCAGCAGGTACTTTAGATATTATTAATTTGAATGTATCTGGAGATACGAATATAACAGGAGATATTGAACTTGACGGTACTTTTACAGGCGATGTAAATGCAAATAACATAACATTTTCTACTGCAACTGGCGGAACATTTAGTGGTAACCATATTGGTGATATTTACGCTTCTAACGGTACAAGTAAAGTATTCGAAAATGGTAATGGTACTCCAGCTGGTACTGCTCAGTTTACTGGTAACGTACAAGGCACAGTTTCAAGTTTAACAAACCACTACACAGATGCCCTTGATGAAAAACCCATAAACTTAGGTGGTCCAGTTAATAAATGGTACACTGATACTAGAGCTAGGGGCGCGGTTTCAGCAGGAACTGGTATGTCTTACGACTCATCGACAGGAGAGTTTTCTATTGGTCAAACAGTAGCTACGACTTCAGACGTCACATTCGGTGGTGTTAGTGTTGATGGTTCGATTGTTGCATCTGGTAATATTACAGCTTACGGTACTGTATCAGACATAACAATGAAAGAGAATATTACACCAATTGATAATGCTTTAGAAAAAGTACAACAATTAGGTGGTTACTTATTTAACTATAAAGGTGATGATACACAAATGAGCGGTGTTATGGCTCAAGAAATTAAAGATGTAGTTCCAGGTATTGTCTACGAAGTAGAAGACCCAAATACAAAAGAAACAGTTTATGCTGTAAGGCACGGAAATCTGGTTGGTTTACTAATCGAAGCCATTAAGGAATTAACTGAAAAAGTAGGCAAATAATATGGCTATTAAGCTTTCAGGCGAGATATCAATACAAGATATCGTCGATGAATTCGGGGGTATACCTCCTCACGGTATAGATGATTACTATCGCGGTGGAAATAAGGTATCTAACAATTCATACAATCAAAACATTCCTATTAGCGGTGCAATATCTCTAGGAGATTTTTACGGCGCAAGAGCCTCAGTGCAATTTAGTGCGTTAGTGTACGGTGGCGGAGGCGGTGGAGGTAACGGTTTTGCAGACGGGTCAGGAACTGGAAGAACTTATCAAGGGAAAAGCTCTGGTATTATGTCAGAAGCAACATATAACGAATATGTTGCTAATGGCACTATAGGAACTGTAAACGTTCCAGCTGAAAAATATCTTGCTTCGGTAAGGGCACCAGGCGGACTTGGTGGTTTTATAGCAAACAGTAACACGACTTCTGGTGGATTTCCAGGTGCAGGTACTCCTTTCGGAGAAGGAGGAGCTGGCGGTGTTGTTAACAATATCGGTGGTGATGCACCATGGGGACATTGGGGTGCAGGAGGCGGTGGAGCTGGTGGAGACAACGGTTCTGGTTCGTATCTTGGTTATAACAACGATAGTCCTGGTGAAGCTGGTACTGGAGGAACCGCGGGTAGTAACATTACAATAACATATGAGTTAGTTGCTGGCATAAGATATTATGTAATGCTAGGAGCCGGAGGTCAAAACGGTATAGGTGGAAACTATGCAGGCGGAGACGGAAATCCTGGCGCATTATTATATAGGATTAATAGTGACGAAATGCCTCAATTTGTAGGAGCGGGTAACAACGCTGAAGGTATAATCATTCCAGAAGAAACATCTGGAACTGAAGCACTTAGAATAAAAAATCATGTTTTTGAAATTGTATTAACAAATAGTGGTGAGATCCAAACCACAAAAGTATTTTGAGGAATAAGATATGGATATGAAAAAATTCAAAGGCTTTTATCCATCTTTAGATAGAGCTTTAGATATTGTTCCAAATCATATGATACATTCTCTTGTTTTTACAAGAAGAGAAAAGTCATTCACTGCTGCTCTTATCATGCATTACAGAGGTAATGAATACAGAGAAAAGTTTGAAGAACTAATTAATTATGATCTTGGGGCAGATTGGTATAAAGCAGCTTATAGAATTAATGTTGCATTTATGTGTGTAGACTTAGAAAGTATTAACACAGAATCATTAAGAGTTTATAAAAACCAGCCGCAGAATATCCCTAAAGGAATTGAAGCTGCGGATGACGTAGAAGATTGGCATGAAAATTTAGGCTATTATATTAACACTAAAACTAATGAAGTTTTAGGAACTAAGCACTATATAAGAAGTTCGCGAGATCGCTGTTACAAAATTGATTATTATGACAAATCTGGAAATAAAATAAAAGAAGATCAAAGAGAAGTTATAGGCGAATACGAAGACTGGAACGGTCCTAGAGAAATCTATAATATTGCTATCGAAGCTGGGGTTTCAACCGGTTTTGCTAAGAAAGTAAACAAAGATCAAGGCTATTTTATTGTTCACCAGGACTAACATCCTCAGCCAGATTTATATAAATAAAAGAAATTAGATTTAAAAAGGTACTCGAGAATGTCGTTGATTTCAGAACTAGGTCCGATAAAAGGCGCTAATACAAGATCCGAGGACTTGTTTGTCATTGTTAACTTGATCCAAGGTGATGACGGAACGAAAAACATCACACGAAAAGAGATGGTCCAAGCTCTTCAGTATGAAATATTCAATAGAATAACTATTACTGGTGGGACTATATCAAATGTTACGATGTCTTCTTCGACTCTTAACACAGTTATTATCAATGACTCAGCATATAATAACGGAACGATTTTAGGTTCAGCGTTAAGCTCTGTATCTATTATTAATTCTACTGCAAATAACCTTACTATTACGAGCTCAGATTTCTCTGATGGAACTGGTAATAATAATATCTTTACCAATACTACTTTAATTGACTCAGACATCAATGATTCTGACGCCAACAATATGTTAATTGATAACTCTGATTTCTCTAATGGAACAGGCAATAACAACGTATTTACAAATTCACGTATCGATAATTCTGATTTTGCGAATGTTGCAATTGAAGGTGGTACTGCCAATAACCTAACTCTTACAAATGTTATTATTGACGAAATCGTTCTTGAAGACGCATTAATGTCAAACTCAGTAATCATTACTACTGACTTTAGTAATGGTACAATCAGAGATACAGCAATCTCAGGTAATACAACTATCGTTGATACAGATATTTCTAACTCTGATATACGAGATACAGATCTAGATAATGTTGATATAACAAATTCTCGTTTTTCAAATGGACAAATTTGGGATACGACAGTAAGTAACTCAACTATTATCGACACGACTGCAAACAACATTGTAATGACATCTTCAGTTATTTCAAGTTCTGCACTTAACGATAGTACTGCTAACAATGTTAACATTACAAACTCAGACTTCTCTGATGGAACTGGTAACAATAATATCTTTACCAATACTACTATTCAAGATGGTACACTTGCTAATAACGTTATTACCAACTCATCATTCCAAGGTACACTTGATAATGTAACTGCTCAGAATATGACTATCACAAGTTCATCTACTGAAGGCCTTGGTCAACAAAAATCTATAATTGAAAATTCTGAATTTAAAGATGGTGTCGTATCTAATTCATCAATCGAGGAAAGCACTCTTGTTGATTTTGATATGGATATTACTAGAACATTCGAGCCGATGCTCGATGAAGACAGTTACTTTGCTCTGAAAAACGTTAAAACTGGCGATACAGAGAAAATGACTTATCGTCAACTTTACAACGAATTCTCTAAGAAAACAGAAAAATCTCTTAAAGTACACGTTGCTTCAGACGGTAATGATGATTATCCAGGAACTATTCTACAACCAGTTCGTACGCTAAAACGCGCTGAGAAAATTGCTTTAGAAAAAGCTGGCGGATCATATGATCGTAACGCAATTAATGATGCTGTTCACATTTCAGTAGGTCCAGGTACTTATTATGTAGATGAGCCTGTTATGTTGCCAGATGATTGTTCTATGACATCAACTGCCGGTCAGTATGCAACTGTTATTCAAAAGAAAAAAGGTTGGGAAAGAACAAACGGTATCTTAGTTGGATCTGGTTGTTATGTTCAAGGCTTCTCTTATATGAACTTTGAAGTTGATAACTTTGACCAACCTGAAGGTGGTTTTGCTATCGCTTATAGACCAGGTGCTCTACTAAGACGTTCACCATATCTTCGTGACTCTACTCAGCTTTCAAACTTTAATAGACTTGATGTTGAACCTCCGTTAAATCCATTTAACTCAAAAGGTACCATCCTTGATTTAGGTCAAGAATTCTATTTAGTTGCAGGTCACTCTGCTCAAGCACAATTTGAAGTTGACGATGAAGTAACATTCTCATCTGGTGCAACAGGTTATGTATCATATATCGATGATATTGACGCAAACAGACAAATTTATGTTCGTAACCTAAAAGGTAACGTTGAAGTTGGAGATATTCTATATGCTCAACGCGGTGGTACTGGTACTATCGAGTCAATTGGTATTGATGATTTCCCTAACAGATTAGTTGGTCGAGGCGGCGGTTGTCTATTAGCAGACAGAGCACAACTTGATACCGACTCGTTATATACATACGTACTTTGTTTTGGTTTCACACCTCGTACTCAAAACGGTACAGGTTATGTTGCTAAAAACGGTGCTGGTGTTAACGGTATTGGTTCATTATCAATCTTTACACGTCAAGCATTCTTCGCATTAGACGGTGGTCAAATGACTTTGAACAACTCAGGTTCTCAGTTCGGTGACATCTCAATGAGAGCAAGAGGCAGCACGGTTATTATTAGACCTGCAGAAGCTACTGTATCCAACTTAACAGCAAACTCTGCATTTGCTGACGTAATCGAAGAAAATAAACAAGAAATAGTAGATGATATGGTTTATCATCTCACAACTCCTGTTGCAAGTGGTGGTTTAGGTTATCAAGGTTACAACGCTGATAAATGCTTTAGAGATACTGGTATTATTGTTGATAATACAGGTTATGACATTGCAACAAACGGAAACTATTGGGGAAGATTAAATGGTATATCTTACCGTTCTCCAATTTCATATCTTGTTGTTGATGAACAATTAACAGAAACTACAGGTTCTATAGAACATCTTAAAGACTCAATGACTAGCTCAGATGGCGGTATCTTCGGGTATGCAAGTTCTACAGTTAAAACAAGAATTGATACTTCTTTAAATGAAACTCTTAATATTTTACAAAATGGAGAAGAAGCTGCTAATCCTATTATCTTCGCTGATACAGGAAAATCGGATCAAACTGCGGCTCGTGAAGTAGTACAAGTAAACAGAGATTTAATCATTAACGAATTCGTAGATTGGATCGATAACAACGATGAGTTTTATGCTTACGACAGTGTAAAATGCGAACGCGATGTTCAAGAGTATATCTTACCAGCAGTAAAATATGATATGATGCTTGATACTAACTATAACGCTGTAACATCTGGTTTAGCTTATTACGTTAATACTGCAAGAACAAGTTTAGAAAATCAAAGAAATGAAACAGTTGCTTCATTCAAAAGATTACGTAAAACTACCGATGAATTAATTCAAGCTAATTCTGCTCCTGCTGCTCAAGATGCTTATGATGCGTTTAGCGTAATCATTGATGCGATTTCCAATGTTGGTGATAAGTACACACCAACTAAAGCGACATACGATCCTACAACTGGAATGATGGTTATTACTATTGGTACTCATGACTTAACAGTTGGACGTTATGTTAATTTAGCAGAAGAATCATTCACATTCACATGTTCAAGTGATAACTTTAAAACAAAAATTAGCCATCCACGCAAATCAGAAAAAGCTTACTTGGCTGCATTACCGATCGTTGCTGTTTCAGCTAAAACAATTACTGTTAACCCAGGATTAACAGCCGCTAACTTCGAACATAGATTTGTAGAAGCTGAAGATAACGCAGTATCTGTTATTGGTGAAGCTATTACATTCAGTGATAATGCTGCAATCTCTGCAGATAAACGCAATGCTCGTAAACATCTTCAAGCTAATAAAGAATATGTACAAGATTATATGATGCAATGGGCTGACGATGAATTCTATTTTTATGATAGCAAAAAATGTCATAGAGATACAGAAGAATATATTTTACCAGCTGTTCAAAGAGATATGATCCTTGGTACAAACTATAATGCAATTCAAACTGGTGCTGCATATCGTACTAAATCAGGTGAAGTTAGTGTTACAGATCAGTTAGTAGAAACAGTAGGATCTATTGATTATTTAAAATCAAGAGCTGCTATGTTTATTGGTGATAACTCAATTGCTGTTGATAGATCTAATGACTCATTCGATGAAATGAAAAGATTACTCAATAACAATGGTAAGAAATACACACCGACTAACGCATCTTACGATCCTGCAACAGGTTCTATGGACTTAACTATTGGTTTACACGATTTCTATATCGGTGATGAAATTTATATCGAACCTCATAGTTTAGTATTTACATGTGCTCTTGATGGAAATGCAACTAAGCACGCTTATCCTGCTACTCAATTCTTAAACTTTACTCCAACTGATGCTTCATACAATGTTGCTAGCGGAGAGTTTAGCGCAACTATTGGAACTCATGCTCTTAAAGTTGGAGATAAAGTTGAATTTAAACCAAATTCAATCGTATTCACTTGCGAGCTTGATAACGACATAACAAACCACCCTGCACCCGAATCACATCATCCTTTCTATAAGAAACAGATTACTATCACAAAAGTAGATGCTACTAAAATCTATATGAATGTAGGTGGAATTGTTGACGGTGGAGGTGTTCATACTTTTGTATCTGCCGCAGATAACGCAATACAAGCTGAGAAAATACATCCTATATACAAAAAACCAGTTACAATTTCAGCAAGAACTGGTACAACTATTACTATTAATGTTGGTGAGTCAAGCGATACATCAGTACACACATTTGTATCTGCAACAACTAACGCAATTCGTGAAGCAGGAATGTGGACAGGAACGTTTACTCCACAAACAGCAACATACGATCCTATCTCAGGCGATATGGTACTTACAATTGGTAAGCATGATTTACCAGTTGGTAAATGGATACAAATCGCACCTGAGTCGATAGTATTTAGTTGTGATGTTGGTGGTGTAACAGGAACAGATGCTGCTCCATTATACGATCATCCAGCATATAAAGAACCAGTTAGAGTAAAAGATGTTACTACTGATACTATTACAGTAAATGTAGGTAATGCAAATGGACACGCAAATAACCACACGTTTGTAAGTGCAACTGCAGACTGTATCGATGCTAACGCATTATATTTCTCAGATCCTGCTAAAGTATTAAAAGCATATACTCCAACAACTGCTACATACGATCCGGTAACTGGTGATTTTGTAGTTACTATTCCAGCACACGATCTTACTACTTCAGATCATATCGAATTACAACCACAAAGCTTCGTATTTAGTTGTGCTGCAAACGGTGGAGGAAATGATTACTCACCTCGTATTGGAGACTTTGCATATAAATTACCATTGGCGATTAGCGCAACGACTACTAATACAGTAACAGTTAATGTTGGAAACGCAGGAACAAACACAGACGTACATACATTCGTAAGTGCTGACGAAGGAGCAGTTATTAAAGTTGCAGGTTCTCAGCAAGGTGTATACGCATCTAGAAAATTACAGAAAAACAAAGCATATTTGCAAGCAGAAGTTGCAGCTTACTTGGATACAAACTATTTCATCTACGATAAAGATAAATGTTCAAGAGATACGGGTTTAATTTTAGATGCGGTTGCTAGAGATATTCTAACAGACTCAACTGTTAATGCTTACTATGTAGGTAAAGGTTATACAATTGGTACTGTTGGTGCTAATGCTGTAATTAACGAACAATTAACTCAAACTGTTGGTGCTATCACTTGGCTCAAAGGTAAAATCGCAACTGACGTATTAACTGATGCAACAGCGATCACACGATCTAATGCTGCTTTTGATACTGTTATTGATATTATGTCAAATGGTATTGGATCAGCTGCGGCACCGATCTACGGTGACTTAACAATATCACCAGAACATCGTCAAGCAGGTAAAGCAATATTTACTAACAAAGCATTTATCCAAAAAGAAATCATTGCATGGATTACAGCCAACTATCCAAACTTTGTATATAACACTGTTGCATGCGAAAGAGATATGGGTATCTTTGTTGACCTCATCGCTTGGGATGTACAAAACGGTTCAAACGCGTTAAGCGCAACAAACTCTAAACTATATTTTGAAAATGCTATCCCAGTATTAGATGATGAAGAAGTTGTTCCAACATCAGAGGCATTCTTCTTTGCATCAGATTTAGTTGGTCAAATTGTTAGAAACGAAGTTGTTACTCCACTTCAAGGTGCTGTAACTCAAACTATTGTTGAAACAACAACATACACACCAACAACTGCATCTTACGATCCTGCTAATGGCGATTTCGTAATGACTATGCCTGGACACAGTGTTTCTCTTAATGACAGAGTTACATTGGAACCAAATAGCTTTACGTTTACATGTACAATGGATGGCGACGATGCCGCGAAAACATATCCTCGAGCAGGCCTTGACCCATACGCATTAAAGACATATCTTGTTAAAGAAGTTACAACAAACACAGTTACATTAGACGCTGCAGCTTCAGGCCCTAACAAATACTTTACACCAACATCTGCTAACTATGATGCTGCAACTGGTGTAATGACTGTTGATGTTGGTCAACATGGTTTAAGAGTTGGAAACGGTGTTGTTCTAGAAAATAACTCGTTTACATTCACATGCGACCAAGATGGTGACGCAACTCAGCATACATATCCAAGAGTTGGCGATCCATTAACTGGTAAATCATTATCAATTACTGCAGTAGGTGAAACACAACATACACCAACAAATGCAGTTCATAGCCCAGCAAGTGGAGATACAACAATCACACTAGCTGCCCACGGATTTAGTAATGGCGATTATGTAATGATTGCTGATTATGGATTAGTATATACTTGCATACTTGATGGTAACACAGTTGAAAAAGGTTATCCAAGAGCTACTGATTTTGCATCTAACCGTTGGTTAGAAATCTCAGATGTTACAACTGATACATTCAAATTAAATGTTGGACCATCTCCATATAACGGTGCTCATACATTCGTAAGCGCAACTGCTAATTCGATCAGACGTCAAACTGGTACAATGACATTCAATGTTGGTAATGCAGGAAGCGCAAGTGCTTCAGTACATACATTCGTAAGTGCAACTGCTAACGCAATCAAACATGAGCCACAAACTGTACATACATTTGTATCGGTTACTGCTGATGCAGTGAATGTGGCTAATATGGCTGAAGCTTATACACCGACAGATGTAGCATACGATCATATATCAGGTGTTATGACAATGACATTGGGTACACACTCATTTACTGAAAAAGACTACGTAATTTTTGCTGAAAATGCAATTACATTAAGTTGTGCAAGTAATGGTGGTGGTAACTTATCTCATCCACGTCCTTCAGATCCGATATTCAATAAACCAGTTAGAATTGATTCTACTACTCCAACAACAATCACAATGCAAGTTGGACCAGCTAATGTTAATGCTGCTCATACATTCGTAAGTGCGTTAACAGATGGTGTAAGAAGATCTATTAAACCTGCTATTGCTCAACATGCTGAAAAATTATTCGCAGATGTTGGCGGTGTTATTAGAGAAAATGACGGTACAATTCCTGCTATCGTAGAACCTGCATTTGATACTTTAACTGCAAACTATACATTGAGCAGTGAGTTTGAGGCAATTAAAGGTCAAGCAATCAAATATCAAACTGAAATCAATGAGTATATCACAGAAACATATAATGGTTTAGCTTACAACATAGCAAAATGTCCAAGAGACGTTGGTTACATTGTTGACGCTATTTCAGAAGATTTAGAATATGGCGGAGACTCTGCTACAATATTTAACGCAAGATATTATTTTGAAGGTGCTATCAACGTACTTCCGATGTATCAAAGAAAACCTACAAGATTAGCGTTCACACACATTGCAAACGTAATCGAGAAAGTGATAACTAATACTGTTAATGAGCCAGTTTTTGGAACAAGATTTACACCAACAACAGCTACATATGATCCTGCTACAGGTATTATGGAAGCCACAATTGGTACACATACATTAACAACTAGTGATTATGTTTGGTTCAAAGAAGGTGCGATTACATTCTCTTGTGATAACGGATCTGGCCCTCAAAACCACGCAAGCCCAGAAGCACATCATAGGTTCTTCAACAAAGCATGCCCAATCATCGGAGTAACAGCTACAACTATCACAATGTGGGTTGGAAATGCTGGAGCATATAGCGGAGCTCATACTTTTGTAAGTGCTTTAACTGATGCTATCTCTCAAATAAACGGCAACATCGTATATCAAGAAGTTGCAATGCAAGCTGCTGATGCCGCAACAGGTACTGAAGCGAAAAGACTTGCAAATATTATTTCGAATATTGTTGACGATAGATTGGTTATTCCTGATTATCAAGGTTCGTTGGATATAACACAACAAACACCAGAATCTCTTCCTACAGAGAACTTGTTGACTAAACCTAAAATGGATCCAGCTAGAACATTCGCACGTAAATCTCTACAA
Organism: Rhodobacteraceae bacterium Water-Bin34; assembly: GCA_900197625.1. Taxonomy (GTDB): domain Bacteria; phylum Pseudomonadota; class Alphaproteobacteria; order Rhodobacterales; family Rhodobacteraceae; genus Amylibacter. The sequence continues at coordinate 54,202 of FZLS01000008.1, forward strand.
TGGAATAGAACCTTTATTCAAGAAGAGATTATTCAATTCGTACGCGATAATAACTATACATTTGATGAAGCGAAATGTGCAAGAGATGCAGGCTTTATCATTGACGCTGTTAGAAGAGATGTTCAAACAGGTTCAACTTATAATGGTAAGTACATTGGTAAATCTTACAGAATTGGTACTGTAGGAGCCGATAAGGTTATTCAAGACCAACTTGCCGAAACAATTGAAGGAATTCAATATGTACAAAAAGACATCGAAGCACAACTTTCCGGTGTAGCACTATCTAGAGCTCAGAATTCCTTCAGTAATATTATCAATGCGATGGTCAATGACTATACTCCAGACGGAACAAATTATAGTTACGGTGCTGGTAAAGTTTCAGAAAATCACGAGTTTGCTCGTACAGGTTTACAATTAAATAGAGCATTCTTACAAGCAGAAGCTACTGCTTGGGTTAACGTGAACTACCCTGGATTATCGTATGATGTTGCTAAATGCCAAAGAGATACTGGTATCATGGTTGATGCTGTATCTTATGACGTACAACACGAGTCAAACTCAGCAATGTTGGATGTTGCTAAACTATACTTTGAAAACGGACTGTCAACACTTTCTGCAGATCAACGTGCACCTACAGCAGCATTATATACACATTTAAGTTCTGTTGCTTCGCAAATCGTTCTTAAACAAACAGTTTCAAGATCTGCTGGAAACGCTCAATTACAAAATACTTCTTTCGGAGTTGTAACTGCACCAGTAGCGCAACACATTACATCTCTATGGAATATAGTTGGAGATTTAATTGCTGACGACTCATTAATCAATATGCCACAACTTGTTGAAGCAAAAACAACAACTTCTGGTGCTGATGGTTATTTGTACGAAACAGAAGCTGCACTTGTAGGATCTCGTAAAGATAATCTACAAGCTACAATTACAAATTACTTAAGAGAAAACTTTGGTTATCTTGAGTATGATGAAGATCGTTGTAGAAGAGATACAGGTTATATTGTTGATGCGATATCACACGATATTCAATATGGTGGTAACTCTGCAATGCATGGTACTGCTGAACTTTATTTCAAAAATGCGGTTAATATTTTACCTGCAGATCAAAGAGATTCAACAAGAGAAGCATTTGAATATCTTGGTAAAGTAGTTCGTTGGGTAACACGTAACGAAACAGTACCTCGCAAAGAAGGTCGTAAGTTTACACCATCAACAGCTACATATGATCCTGATACAGGTATCTTTACAGCTACTATGGCAAATCACAATCTTAAAGTTGGCGATTATGTTATGATTGCACCAAACAGTATTGTGTTTACATGTGCATTAGACGGTGGTGTACACGAACACCCTGCTCCTGAAGCACATCATCCATACTATAATGCACCGATGAAAATCACTGCAAGAACTGGAACAACTATTACTATGAATGTTGGTAAAGTTCCATATGGTAAAGGTGGCGGTGCTCATACATTCGTAAGCGCAACAATGAATGCAATTACTCACTTGACTGGTAATACAGTTAAGCAAGAAATGAGTAATATGACTGCAAGAAGATCTATCGCGAATGAAGCGATGGATTTAGCAACTATGTTGGCAAAAGTTGCAGACGATAATAGCCCTGCAAATATTCCATCAAGAATTGATCCTGATACAAGTTGGATTGAAACTAACCTAATAACTGCTAAAGCTGCAATAGATAACAACTCTATTCAGATGGCTAAAGACTTGCAAGTTTATATTTCAGAAACATATAACGGTATTAGTTACTCTAAAGAAAAATGTCGTAGAGATGTTGGTGTGATGATAGACTCTATTTCACACGATGTTAACTATACAACTAACTATGCAATGTTGATGACAGCAGGCCTATACTTTGAAGGTGCTCACTCAATCTTACCTGCAGATCAAAGACAACAAACCGCTAAATTCTTTACTGAAATGGCAAGAGTTGTTGAAGCAATTGTACAAGGTCAGACAGCATATCAAACAGGATTTACTGCCACAAACGCAACATATGATGCTGATACAGGTTACTTTACAGCTACACTTCCTGCAGATCACGGATTTAAGATTGGTGATTATGTATCATTCGATCCTGAAAGTTTCACATTCGCTTGTGATACTGGTTCTGGTGTAACTAACCATGCTGTACCTGAAGCACATCATCCATATTACGATGTACCATGCCCAATCTTATATGTTGAAGGTAGTGTCATTACAATGTGGGTTGGAGCTGCAGCTACATACTCAGGTGTTCACACATTCGTAAGTGCAACTGAAGAAGGTCTTAAGAAAGCAGTAAGAACTTGGACTGCACAAGATAAAACAAATACAAACGCGACAGCGGTTGAAGGTGAAGAAGTTGCAGATCTAGTAAGAATTGTTGAAGACGCAATCAGAAGAGATAACATAGATGGTTTACCTGATATTATCGAACCTAATACAAGTTGGGTTAATGCTTCTAAAGTTGAAGCAGGTAAAATTATCGATGATAACCTCGACGAATTAGCTGATGATATTACTAAGTTCTTAAAAGATACATTTACAATTATCGATTATTCTAAAGCTAAGTGTCGTAGAGATGCTGGTTACATTGTAGATGCTATGAGTTGGGACCTTAACTATGGTGGTAACTTGGCAACAAGATGGAATGCTGATTTCTATTATTGGAATAACGAATTACGCATTCCTGAAGATACAAGAGTGGCTACAGCTAAAGCTTATCGTCAACTTGGTAAAATAGTAAGTCAAGTAGTTATAGGAAAACTTGCTGGTCAAGCTGTTCGTTCAGAATTAGGTACAACAACACAAGAAGCTCAAGCAATTAAACTTGGTGATATATTACATAACGTAATGTTCTATGATACACCTCAAGCGCTTGGTCCTGTAACAGAACCTAACTTTGATTGGGAAACAAATAAAGAATATGGTTTCGCAAAAGAAATTCTTACCAACAACAAAGTTAAACTACAGAGAGAAGTACAAAGATTTATTACTTCAGAATATAAGTTTATCGACTTACCTAAAACATATCGAGATGGCGGCAACTTCCTTAAAGTTCTACAAAACGACTTTAATGGCCGCGTAGCCGATCCAGACGTTGGTACAGTTGGTTCTGATAAAGCTTCAAGATCGTTTGTTGGAGCATTGTTCAATATCGATGCACAACACGTATTCCCAGTATTTAATCCACCTGCAACATATGCAAATTGGCGTAGGTTGAGATTTAAAGGTACAGTTGACAACGTTCCTGCATTAACACCTTTGAACGCAACTTCTAAGAAATGGGATGCTCGTATTGTTCCAACAGATCCAAATGCTAATCGCTATATAGGTGATATTTACGTATATAACGGAGCAGGTACTTGGAGCAATGCTGGTGCTAACAACACTGATTTATTACTTGCCTTCACTGAAGCGTGGTCACGCATGAAAACTTATATAAATACAAATATCGCTCCTGATGTAACACACCAAACGACGGTAACTGAATTGATTGATAACGTAATTATAGACAGTGTTATTAGACCAGACTTCTTGACCTTTGGGTCGTTAGTTGAATCTATCGCGCACCAGTTTAACGGTGCTTCAGCTGGTGTTAACAGAAATGCGTTGCCGCTTAACTTCAGAAACGTTGGTGCTGCTATCGGTGCTAATGCTTCGGTATTATCAGAAAATGGTGGTCGTATTAGATGGTCAGGATCAGACGAATTAAACAACCAGTACTTCGCAAGAGGTCTTAAGATTAATGGTAGAACAGGTCGAATTGAAGGTAGACCGTTTACCTCATCTGTTAGAAAACTTGCCCGAAGGGCATCAAATAGTAGGGCAACTCTATAATGGCAATTTACACAATAGCAACATCACAGGCGCCTGATGCAAAACCGGTCGCCAAATCTTTCACATTGACTACCAACTGGTTGCCAATGATAGAAGTACCAAACTATGAAGTACCGGAACTTGTTTTCGGTGGTTCAACAACAACAGAACCTGGAGTTGGTGAAGTTATTTCACCTCTTATTTTATGTAATATTACAGCAAATACAGTAGCGGTTGATGTAGAAGTACATAGAGAAGACATTAATGCAGAATTTTATCTAGTCAGGAATTTACAAATTCCAGCTTATGAAACTATTCCATTACCTCTTAACGGGCAATTTTTTAAATCTGGTGATTTATTAAATCTGAAGGCTGATACAAATTTAGCAATTCATGCTACCTTATCGTATACACTGGGCCAAGCCGAAGAGGATGACGTCTAATGGCATTTAATTCAATAAGCGGAAGTAGAATAATTGGTCAGGGTACGCCGCAAGCTGTACCCATCCAATTAGATCCTGCCCCGTATACTGGAGCCGTTGCTTACGGATCCGACGGTTTAATATATGTTTCTAATGGTACAGCTTGGACTGCGGTTGGTGCAGGAACGCAAGGTACAACTGGTCTTCAAGGAGATGACGGATTACAGGGTACACAAGGTACGTATGGTCCAGGATTTGATGTTATTGGTTCTGTTACAGATGTTGATACTGGCGGAGATCAGCAAGCAACTCTTAATACTGCATTCCCATCAGCTACAACTGGTCAAGGCGTTATCGATAATGCAGATGACGAACTTTGGGTTTATGACGGAGCAGTTTGGGTAAATGTAGGATCTTTCAGAGGTGTACAAGGTTTTGTAGGTAATCAAGGAACGCAGGGTTTTCAGGGTACAATCGGCCAAGAAGGTATCCAAGGTTCTCGTGGTTACAGAGGATTTCAGGGCTTTCAAGGAATTCAGGGTACAACCGGTATCCAAGGTATGCAAGGTATTCAAGGGCCGCAAGGTACGCAAGGAATTCAAGGCGTTCAAGGGGTTCAGGGAACACAAGGTGTCCAAGGGTTATTAGGTAACCAAGGTACACAGGGACCACAATCTATTCAAGGTACTACAGGTATCCAAGGGGATATTGGTTTTCAAGGTTTCTCTGGTGATGATGCAGGTCATGTAGTAGAATTTAGAATTAAAGATGAAATAGTACAAGCCGATCCAACTACCGGTGAAATGATTATGAATGGCGCTGCTAATCCAGCAGACGATTTTTCCGGTGTTACAAGAATTTGGATTGATGACGAAGCATTCTATAGTGTAAACCTTGAAGGTTTATACACAGCAATCGCCGCATCATCTTCTACAAACAAAGCTTATATGAAGATTACTCTTCGCAACAGCCCTGATGATTATGTTATATTCTCAGTTCAGGGAGCTACTGACCAAACAGGTTATTGGCAATTAGATGTTACTTATGTAGCAGGCGATGGTATTAAGAGTGATTTCGTTCAATTAGATACACCAACTCCTGGTACAACAACACGTTTACCGGTATTAGTTGCGTTTAGTATGTCTGGCGACAGAGGTTTCCAAGGTATTCAAGGACCGCAGGGAACTCAAGGAATTCAAGGTGTACAAGGATTAATAGGTAGTCAGGGTGTTCAAGGACCACAGTCAATCCAAGGTATTCAAGGTTTACAAGGTCCGCAGGGTATTAAAGGTATTCAGGGTAATCAAGGAACGCAAGGTCTACAAGGAATTCAAGGTACTCAATCTGTCCAAGGTATACAAGGTATACAAGGCGGAACTGGTACGCAAGGTGTGCAGGGTATTCAAGGAAATCAAGGGGTTCAAGGTCTTCAGGGTACGCAAGGTTTTCAAGGAACTACCGGTATTCAAGGCGATACGGGTACTCAAGGATTATTAGGTAATCAAGGTATTCAGGGTGTTGGTGGTAATCACGGTGGATTAACATTTGAATGGAACTTTAACTCTAATGTTACTCCAACAACAGATCCTGGTACAAGTAATTGGAAAATTAACAACGCTGACGTTACTTTAGCCACGAAATTAACTATTGACGATTTACCTTTAGATAACTACTCTTCTACAATAGACGATATTTTTGATTACTTAGACTCAAATCAATCAGCAGTTAAAGGTCAAATCTTTATCGAAAGCGAACACGATGATAACGGACCTCCAGGACATCACTTCGTTGTTTATGAATTTACTAATTGGACATGGGATTCTTCTGGATCAAAACTATGGGGTGAATTTGATGTTACACACGTAGAGTCTTCGTCTGTCGCAAGTAATGATTGGAATAACGTAGTAGCAGATCACGGATCTAAAGCTATTATCAACTTTATTCCAGCTGGTATACGAGGAACGCAGGGTGTCCAAGGACATCAAGGCGTTCAAGGAGTTCAGGGTAATCAGGGTACGCAAGGACCGCAATCTATTCAAGGTACTACTGGTATTCAGGGCATGCAAGGCATGCAAGGTATCGAAGGCGCAAGAACATTTAACGTAACTAGCTCTGGAAGTTCAGATTATATAATCGATACTGTTGCAGATCCAGTCTTACATTTAATTAGAGGATTTACATACTTATTTGATGTAGATGCTCCTGGTCACCCATTCGATATCAGAGTTTCAAACGGTGGAGCTCAATATAATACTGGCGTTACAAATAACGGCGCATCATCTGGAATTATCACATTCAGAGTTCCTTTTAACGCACCAGCAAATTTATATTATCAATGTCAATTACACGCTGGCATGGGTAATACTATTGTTACTTCAGATCTTGGTCCTCAGGGTACTCAAGGTGTTCAAGCTTTACAAGGTATTCAGGGTACTCTGGGTTTACAAGGTGACACAGGTGCGGGTAATCAGGGTGTTCAAGGCTTTATCGGTATTCAGGGTGATACGGGCTTCCAAGGGGTTCAAGGTTTCCCTGGTCCTATCGGACCGCAAGGTACTCAAGGAACATCGGGATTACAAGGTGGACCCGGACAACAAGGTACGACTGGTAGTTTTGGCGGTGTAACATTTGATTATACATTCAGCACAAATACTGCGGCTTCAGATCCAGGCGTTGGTATACTTAAGTTTGATAACGCTAGTTTAAGCGGCGCTACTACCTTGTATATGGATGATAGAGATGATAACTTTACAGATATCCAACCTTTCTTAAGAACTATAGATGACTCGACAAGTCCTATTAAAGGTCATTTTAAAGTATCTGAAAACGGTTCTCCTGAAAACTTCGCAGTATTTACAATTTCAGCTGTAACAGAAAATTCTGGATATTTTGGAATTACTTGTAGTTACATAAATGGATCGATTGGTGGAACTTTTGCAGACGCAGGAGATGTTGTTATCACATTCGCAAGAACCGGTGATATTGGTGCAAGCGGTCCTCAGGGTACAACTGGTATTCAAGGTGATGTCGGTACTCAAGGTACGGCAGGATTTATAGGTGGAGTTGGTTCTCAAGGTGTACAAGGTTTTCAGGGTACGCAGGGTTTCCAAGGCTTCCAAGGTACTGAAGGAATTGGTACGCAAGGTGCTACTGGTATTCAAGGTCCTGAAGGACAACAAGGCGATGAGGGTGAAGTCGGTGGAGACGGTCCTCAAGGTGTACAAGGCTCTTTGGGTTTCCAAGGTGCAGATGGTTTCCAAGGCATGCAAGGGATGCAAGGTACGCAAGGCGTGGGAGCGCCTGGTGCTTCTGGTGTACAAGGTAATGACGGTTTCCAGGGTATACAAGGTATGCAAGCTGCTCAGGGTATTCAGGGTAATGTTGGACCGATTGGATTTGGTACGCAAGGTGTACAAGGTATTCAAGGTTTCCAAGGTGAAAGCGGCTTCCAAGGTGCTGGCGGTTTCCAAGGTATATCTGGTTCGGGTAACCAAGGTGTTCAGGGCTTCAACGGTTTCCAAGGCTTCCAAGGTGATAACGGTTTCCAAGGACCATCTGGTGCTGGTAATCAAGGTACGCAAGGTTTTCAGGGTGCGATTGGTATCGGTGATGTAGGTTTCCAAGGTACTCAAGGGTTATTAGGTCCTCAAGGTATCAGCGGTGAAGAGGGAACTGGCGGTGTACAAGGTATTCAGGGTTACTTCGGTTTCCAGGGTATGCAAGGTATTAGTGGTGCTTTAGGTAATACTGGTTTACAAGGTTTCCAAGGTATATCTGGTACAGGAATTCAAGGTGTTCAGGGTGCAACTGGATCTGGTGTACAAGGTATGCAAGGTGTGCAGGGTTTACAAGGTATGTTGGGTTTCCAAGGTGCTATTGGTGGCGGTGTGCAAGGTTTCCAAGGTACAGCTGGTTTCCAAGGAGATTACGGTTTCCAAGGTACTCAGGGTGTTCAGGGTCCAGGTAATGAAGGCGGTGTCGGTAACTTACAGAACGTTCATACATCTGCGCTACAAGGTACTCCACTCTTTATTCCAATGTTTGAAGCTGGAGCAGATCAAAGACAGTTGCTTGCTACGACTGGTCCAAATCCAAATGGAGAAAGTAACTTCTTCTATACTTCTAATATTGACGAACTTAGTGTTGAAAACATCGAACTTGGTGGTAATATTAATATTGGTGGTTCATTAACAGCCTCAGCTTTAAGTGGTCTTACTTCAGATCTTAACTTACCTAACAACGTTTATATAGGGTACGGAACAAACGCAGCTGTTAAAACAGGGTTTGATTCAACTGGATCTGGTGTTTGGAATATAGATTTAGATACAACTACCGCAACAGCCGTAGTTATGGAAAGAAGATCAGACGGAGTTGCGTTGTTTACATTCGATACATCAACTGGCGCGTTTACAGCATCTGGCGATGTAGTAACAAACTCAGATGAAAGACTTAAAATGAATATTGAAACTCTTTCTGAAGCATTACCGAAAGTAATGGAATTAAGAGGTGTATCATTTAATATGAAAGATAATCCTGATTTAGATAAAATTGGACTTATCGCTCAAGAAGTTGAAAAAGTAATACCTGAAGTAGTTCTTACTGATAAATCATCACAACAAATAAAGTCAGTAGCTTACAGTTCTCTGGTTGGTCTCTTGGTTGAAGCCATTAAAGATTTAAAAGCTGAGGTCGACGAAATAAAAGTGCAATAAGATTTTGTAGACACTATGGTTTAAATCGAGGGGGTCTATTCTTAGTACCCCCTTATTTTTTATAAATAGAATAAACGAATAAAGAGATGAAGACATGGGATCCAAAGCAAATATCTATATAGATCAAGGTACTGATTTTCGCATCACGTTGGAAATGTTCGACGGGGATGATGATGATTTGGTGATCGGCACTTTTAGTTTCTTCGCAGATTTAAGAAAAATGTACTCTTCAAAAAGAGCTGCAGAGTTTGTTGTAGAAAAGAACGAAAACGACATAACACTAGTTTTAGAAGCTGATATCACGGCTAATCTAAAACCTGGGAAATATGAATATGATGTTTTAATGAGAAAATCCAGCGGTGAGATGTCCAAGATAGTTGAAGGACTAGCTATTGTTATTCCTACTATCACGGAGGTATAACTGGTGAGCATTAAAGTTAAAGTAGGTCAATCCCAGAAGATAAGGATTGTCGCTTCTGCAGAGAAGAAACCGTTAATTACACCTGATTCGATAACTTTAGGAATCGATACGGTAGGCCAGTATGTAGCTAAAATTGACGCAGGTTCCGGTATTATAGTTACACCAGAGCTTAACGTTGAAAACGCAAATCTAGTAATATCTCACGCCGCAACTTCTACAGAATTAAGTTCTAATAATGCTGGTTTAGAATTTGCTGGTAATATTGACATAGACCAATATGGTCACATTACACAGTTTAATAATAGATCATTTTCTGATGATAATTTTTCATACGCAAACTCTGTTATTAGTACTAATGATATTACTCTTGGTACAACAGCTTTAACTCTTGGTGAGACTTCAAATAATATAATCGGACTTACAACGTTTGAAGCAGGTGGAGTTGAATTATTTAATAGAACATTCACATCGAATGGTAATATTACGATTGATCCAGGTTCTAATAATGTTGTGGATATGTCTTTCCATAGAATTTCTGGTATACTTGATCCTATCGACGGATTTGATGGTATTAACAAAACATATCTCGAGTTTGAATTAGATAGAGTTGAAACTTCTATTAAAGTTTTTGATGATCCTATTCTTCCTACAGATGCTACTAACAAAAGATATGTTGATAATTTAGTACAGGGCTTCGTGGTTAGACCTCAAGCACTTGCCGCAACAACAGAAGATTTAGGTGCCACGTTTGAAACGGGTAACTCAACTGTACGTGATACTCTTACCATTCCACCAGTTAACTTTTTATATATTGATGATGTTACTACTTGGTCTCTAGGCAAAAACCTTCTTGTTAAAGATCAAACAGATGCTTCAGAAAATGGTTCATATAACGTAATCCAAGTTGGTAGTGCAAACACTGAATGGATATTTGAAAGAGCAGATTTCTCAACTAATGCCGAACTTCCTGGTTCTTACGAGTTTGTTACTGACGGTACTATAAACGGTGGTACAGGTTGGGTTGCTACAGTTTTAGATGCTGCAAACTTTAATCTTAACACAGATCCTGTTGAGTGGGCTCAGTTTCAAGGTGAAGGTACATTTACAGCAGGTGCAGGTTTAATTCTTAACGGAACACAGTTTAGTGTAAACGAAACTCTTCCATTAAATCAAATTAATCCAGTAGGTGATGATTTAATTATTAGTGGAAATTCAGCACTAAGGCTTCCAAACGGTACAGTTGCTGAAAGACCAAATGCTCAAGCAGGTCAAATACGATTTAATTCACAAGACAGTCAATTTGAAGGTTATGATGGAGTAGCATGGGCAGGATTAGGCGGTACTGTTGATGTTGACCAAGATACAAAAGTTATAGCAGAAAATTCACCTGGATCTGACGACGATCAATTACAATTCTTTACTGGTGGCACTTTAGCTGCTATGATGAATGCAAATAATGTTGCGACTTTCTATGGTGATGTGAATATTAATGCTCTTGGTTCTACTCTTAGTCCTAAAACTCCTGGTGCAATAAACTTAGGTGCTTCTAACTTTAACTATGATAAAGTATTTACAAGTAAAATCGGTTCAGACGATCAATTAGTTAGAATTGATACTACTGGAGCTGTAGTATTACCGAAAGGTACAGAGCTTGAAAGACCGTTGGGAGTAATTGGTGCTTTAAGATATAATACTGATGATGCTAGATTTGAAGGTTATGACGGTACAGCTTGGGCAGGTCTTGCTGGCTCGGTTATGGATCTCGACAGAAATACATATATCATTGCAGAAACAGCTGCTGGTGTAGATAATAATGATTTAGATTTCTATACTGCAAATACTCATAGAATGCAAATTGATGAGCTTGGTAATTTAAACTTTGGTCAAAATCTTAATAAAATTAAACTTAATTATGCCACGGGTAATTTAGAAGTCAATACTAAAATTGTTTCAAATGCTAACTTAGTACTTGATCCTACTGGTAATATTGATGCAGCGAATAATACGATTACTAATGTTGCTGACCCCGTTAATCTTAGCGATGTAGTTACACTTAACTATCTTGGCGGATCATTCTCGTCTAAGTTAGAAATACAAGATAACGCAAATAATTACCTAACAGAAATAGATTTACTTCAAGATCCTAAATTTAAAATTGGCAGAGGTCTTGAACTTCAAAGTATTGATAGTGCAAATAACGAATTTGAAATAGGTATTGATGTTACTGGCGTTCAACCTCAGATGTATGGTACTGATGGATTTACTCCTCGTATACGTATTACTGAAGATGGTAGAATTGATTTTGCTACAGACATTCCATTAGAATTACAAGCCAACGCGATTCCAAACTTTACAGAAACATCTCGTGACATTATTGGTCTTATGTTCGAAGATGGTAATGCCAATAACGAAGGCATTATTGCAGTAAACGACGATAATAACGATGTGATGAATTTGAAAGCTGCTAACTTTAACATATCATTAGCAGGCGATTTATTTGGTCAAGCTCAAGTTACAAGGCTTTCGAATACACAAATTGATGCAACTATTACTGCAGATTACATTAGAGATATTGTTCCTTCTGGTCCAAACTCTGGTATTACAGTTTCTGGAGCAAATGGCGCAAGCGCTAATGCTTCGATAGAAATTGATTATAGCCATCTTGATACGGTTTATGCTGAGTTAGATGGAGCTACATTTAGCGGTAACGTATTTGCACCAAGGTATTACGATAGCGATAATAATAATTACTTCGGTGACTTTGGTGGTGAAACAAGACTAAATCAATTAAGAGTTGGTTTTGGATTAACTACATCTCAAATTAGCTTTGCTGACGGCGTAGGAAGTCAATCTACATTGTATGCTGGTAACGGTAGAATTGGTTTCTTAAATAATACTTTTAACTTTGCTGCTTATTCTGAAAAAACAACAAGTAACTGGGTTGTTGAAAACGGTGATGTATTAGCTGAAAGATTCGTTGACGCAGACTCTACAAGTTTCTTTATCCATCCAGGTGGTACAGATTCATATATTAAAGCTTTAGATGTTCAAGATAACTTTAGAGCAGGTGATGTTTTAGTTACTTCAAGAACAATTTCAACGGCAGTCGGAACTGGTGACTTAATACTTGATGCAGATTCTAATGAGATTTCAGTAGCTTCAAATAAGATTACTAATCTAGCAGATCCTACAAGTACACAAGATGCAGCTACTAAAGCATATGTTGATAGTGTTGCACAGGGTTTAAGAGTTATTCCAGCCGCAAAAGCCGCGACTGTTGCAGATCTGGGTGGCACATATACATTTAATTCTGGAGCAAGCACGTTATCTATTAATGCTGGCGCATTACTTGATATTGACGGAGTATTAAGTTGGTCATTAGGTGATAGAATTCTTGTAAAAGATCAAACAAATGCTGATGAAAATGGTTCGTATGAACTCACAACGCTTGGCGATATATCTAATCCTTTTGTATTAACAAGAGGAGAATATTTTAATGAAACTTCAGAAATACCTGGCTCATTCCAATTCGTAACTGATGGTACTGTAAATTCAAGCTCAGGTTATGTAGCAACTGTAATAGATGCAGAAACATTTGTTCTTGGTACAGACGATATCGTATTCTACCAATTCTCAGGTGCTGGCACTTATACTGCTGGAAATCAATTAACACTAACTGGTAACGAATTTTCTGTTACCAATCCTCAAATCACTATTATTGGTGAAGTAGGAGCAAATCAAGATATATTATTAGGTGGAACACTTGAATTTGAAGGCACTGATGGCGTAAATACGACTATCTCTGCTGGTAAAGTTTCCATTGCTGTTGATGAAATAGATGGTGGAAGTTTTTAACTAAACCATATTATTATCTTATAGGCTATATAGCTATTATACAGAAGGGGCATAAATATGTCAACAATTAAACTACGCCGAAGTGCCGTTGCGGGTCGAATACCTACTACTGCTCAATTAGATTTAGGCGAATTGGCCATCAACACAAATGATGGTAAACTTTATTTTAAAAGATTTGATATTGCTGCAAATACAGAAACTATTGTTGATGTTTCTGCCGATTTAGATGCTAACGCTATTCTTACATTACTTAAAACAGTTGACGGCTCGGCCTCTGGCCTTGATGCTGACCTGTTAGATGGAGAATCTGGAGCATATTACCTAGATTATAATAACTTTACAAACGTACCACCCGCAACTTTAGATTTAACTTTAAGCGGAAAAGTAACTGGTAACGCTTTCTCAAATACTGGTGTAATGACTCTCGTTACAGAGTTAGCAAACACTGCAGTTACAGCAGGATCTTACGGTTCAGCATCTCAAATTCCTGTATTTACTGTAGATGAAGATGGTCGATTAACAGCAGCAAGTACAACCGCAGTTGCGGGAGTTGATGACTTTGTTTGGAATACAGCCAATAATACTTTGCAAATTGATACGGGAGATGGCTCCTCATTCTTTGCAGACATATCAGACTTTGGCGATTCAGTAAATATTAATACTACTTCTAGTGTTTATTCAGATTCGTTTGATTTACTATCTAATAACCCGCTTACTTTTGGTTATAATTCAGGCGCTTTACCTCAATCTACTATCGGACCGATAAGAGATGATACTGCAGGTAACTCAGCTTTAGGGATTAGATTGTATAATTATGGGACAGAGTCAACTGGTGACTTTGCAATTATAGGTAAATCAAATGCTTCTGGTTCAGCAGAAGAATTATTTAGAGTTAATTGGGATGCATCTTCTATAGATGTAGCTGCTCCAAAATTAAAATTAGGCGATACATCAAATAACTCTGTATCTTCAACTATCGAAAGTTCTGGCGTACTAGTGTTAGATCCAGCACCGATTGGTGGAAATGTTGCTGGCGCTGTAAGAGTTAAAGGTGATCTGCATGTTGACGGAAACTTTATACAAGATTTAACTGTTACATTAACTGGAGATGTTACTGGTACTGTAACTTCTAATAATACTATTATGTCTCTTGCTACTGATATATCAGCAAGTGGTGTTACTGCAGGACAATACGGTTCTGCTACATCGATCCCGGTTATTACTGTTGCTGATGATGGACGTATTACTCTCGCTTCGACAACTTCAGTCGCAGGCGTAGATGACTTTACATACGCGTCAGCAAATAATAGCTTAGTTCTTCAAACAGGAGATGGTTCTTATTATATTGCACCAATCGATACTTTTGGTAATAATGTAGATTTTAGTAGCGGAATAGATGTTACTGGCGACATCACTGTTACGGGACAAGTTGATGGAAGAGATGTCGCCACAGATGGTGCGAAGCTTGATTTAATTGAAGATAGCGCAACTGCGGACCAAACACCTTCAGAATTATTAACAGCGATTAAAACAGTCGATGGAACTGGAACTGGCCTCGATGCTGATTTGTTAGACGGTTTACATGCTTCAGATATTCTATCACAAGCGGCAAATACTGCGGCACAATCTGTAGGTAATGGATTAGTAACCATTAGTACAAGTAACGGATTGACAGGAAGCGGTACTTTTAATCTAAATGATTCAGTTGCAACTACGATTAACATTGAACACACTGATACTTCTAGTGTTGTTGATGTTGATAATAGTGGAGGAAATGTATTACAAGATATAGCATTTGATACATTTGGTCATGTTCAGTCAACATCAAGTATTGATCTTGACGGTCGTTACTATACTGAAACAGAACTAGACGCTGGTCAATTAGATAATCGTTATTATACAGAAACCGAAATAGATGGCGGTCAATTAGACAGCAGATATTATACTGAAACAGAATTAGATGGCGGCCAATTAGATAATCGTTACTATACTGAAACAGAATTAGATGGCGGTCAATTAGATAATCGTTATTATACAGAAACCGAAATAGATGGCGGTCAATTAG
>FZLS01000147.1 GCA_900197625.1 Rhodobacteraceae bacterium Water-Bin34
AATTTCTTTTTCCAGATTGAGGCGCGCGTTAGTTTCTTCGTCGAGACGAGCTTCAACTTCTTCAGCCGCTTTCTGTGCTTCAGATACGAGATCTACTTTCTCGTCATCAACAGCAATATTGTGTGTTTCAATCAAATCTTTAAGTCCGCCTAGTAGTGACTCAGCAAGCTCAACTTTGATAGAAGACTCAACGGCTACTTCGTTTTCTTTAAGCCATTGTTCGGCAACATAAGTTGTATACTGATCAACTTTACCTACCATTTCTTCTTCAAGGTCTTTCTTAGCTTCATCAAGGTCAGCTTCTGATTCTTCTTGAATACGAGCAACTTCGACAGCAACACGAGCATTAACTGCTGCGGTAAATACTGTTTCTGCACGTTCCATGAATTCTTCGGAAAGATCTTCATCACCGAATACTTCAGCAACGTCTTCTTTCATGCCTTTGATTGTGGCCATATTTGTAGCAGACTTATCAGGAGCCCCTTTACCAAACATGGTATTGTAGGCGCTTGATACACCCTCTTTATTCATCCCAGAAAGCTTTCCAACCATTTGGCCAACCATTCCGGAACGTGTTAGTTTAGGAGTGGCTTTATCGCCTGTTTCCTTATCAGCTTTGCGCTTAGATGATTTAGTAGCAGTAGGTTCTGGCACCTGAGAAGGATCACCCATGCTAGCTTGGAACTCATCAAGCTGTTCATTTTTGTCTGTCATTTTGAGACTCCTTTTGAAATCTTTATTTCTAACTTATTTATAATAACTTTAATCTAGCGAAGTGAATTAAGGAATTTATTAAAGAGTTCAAGCTTTCTTTCCTCTAACTTCCTACTAGACCTTCTACCAGTTGATACCGCTTCTTCGATGGCCTCGACAGCCTCCCAATTACCAGATGCAACATTATAAACCCATTCGCAGGATTCCATAACGCCACGAACATAAGCATCAGGTGCTGAAGGATCAGCGACGATGTCTGCAGCAGTAGCGAGTTGGAAGTCCTTTTGAACTTCATTTACGCCTTCTTTGTTGGGTTTTAATGTACCCATACCTCTGGAGGACACACCCAGTTGAGCGCCTTCCTTCATGAGATTCTTGACGATCTGACCATAAGGGGTATCCATAACTTTGGCTTTACCAATATAGTTATCACCCTCTTTTTTCAGATCTGTAATCATGTGTGATACTCTTTCGAGATTAATAGTAGGTCCTGCGGGATGACCTAACTCACCGTATGCACGTTTCTTTTGAACGTTCTCACTAATGTATCTGTTGACTTCTTTATCCAGAACTTCCATAGGATAGACTCTACCATTACGGTTTTGAATATTACCTTGTAGGAATACTCCCTCGATAAAATAGTCTTTACCCTCGCCGTCTTCTCTCTTTTCGGCGATGAGTTTAACTTCTTCAGTTATCTCTGTAAATAGTCTCATGTCTCTATCCTTAAACAACTCTTGCGTCGTAGAAATCTTTCGATAACTCACCGCGATCTTCTGCGGCTAGTCCGGTTAAATCTTCACCTGCTTTACGACATCTTACGTATAGTTTATGTACATTACCGTTGGGCATTGTAAATGTACGTATTCCGGCGGTAACTGTTCCTGGTGCGTCTGAATATGAGCTGGTACCAGCATTATCATATTCCCAGACATCATTTGAACCAGGTACAATTACCCATGCCATTATTCGCCTCTCATACTAATTGCAAAGTCTACCATACGCATAAAAGATTCTTCACTTTCTTCTAGACGCTCAATGAACTTATCTCTATTAGTATCGTTTAGGAACTCTACAACATCTGAAATAGCACTAGCAGTCTGTGGGTCAACTTCAACTTCAGTGCCATCTTTTAGCTCAATAAAGTGTTCGTCTTCACCTTCTGCGATAGTTTTAATATCTTCAAGAATGCCTTCATCAATAAGCTGCTCTAGAATATCGTAATCTTCTTCTAAGATCTCATCTACTAGTGCCATAAGATCATCTTGACTAACTTCCTCATACACTTGCTCTTCTTCTTCTTTAGAGATGTGAGTAATTTTAGTCTTTTTAGCCTTACCTTTTTCGCCTTTACGAGCATTAAGTACATCATCTGTACCTTTGGCAGGATAAGGCGTATCTTTAACGATATGCTTATCTTTGAATTCTTTTTCGTCTGGGCTGTCCGGCTGGGCTACCTCGCCGATAATATCTTTAAGCTTCTTCGACATCTGTTTCTTCCTCAGTATCTGGTTCCGCCTGATCTTCAAATTCTTCTTCTGAATCGTCGACGACTTCTTCTGTTTCTTGATCATCATCTACTTCTTCTGGTTCAGAGTCTTCAGAATCGATATCACTTAGGATATCATCCAACTCTTCATCAGAAACTTCATCTTCGCTCTCTACATCGTCTTGGGACATTGAGTATTGAGCAGAGATGTCATCACGTTTACCACTAATAATATCAGCTGCTTTTTGCATCATAACATTATTAAAGTTCTTTTCAACAGAAAAAGGCTTTTCACCAATTGCATTTTGAATGATTTGATCCATATCAACTTTTAAATTATCATCAGGCATTATTATCTCCAGTATATTTATATAAAACGGTCGCTCTATTGGTCAAAGTTATTTCCATTTTCAGGATCTTCTCCGTCCTGAAATTCTTCGCCGTTATCTTTTTCAATTTCAATCTCAGTTTCGATTGATTCAATTTCTTCATTAGTAAGTTTAAGTACATTTCTACGTACCCAATCTCTGGAGAAATACTTACCTTCATGCTGTTCAATATCATTTAAGGTTTGCAATCTCTCTCTTAAAATCTCTGTTGATTTAAGCTCAGAGAAATGATTGTCTTCAACAAAGTCATATCTAATAAAGTCTTTCATATCGTACCACTCTTCAGTAGTACAGATACCTTTTAGTACAAGTTGCTTTTCTAAACACTTATCAAACAATTGACTAAATCTCATTCTAAGTCTACTTACAAACTTACTAAACTTTAGTTCGTCTCTAGATATCTCAGAAGCTCTACCAAGAGTAAAGCCAGCATCTGACTCTAGTCTTGAAATAGGTACATTCAATGAACGGAATAGTTTCTTCTTAAAGTATTCGATATCGTCCATCTCACCTAGATTCTGACCGCCAGGTAATGTAGTAATTTCTGTACCTCTTCCACCTTCGCGGCGCGGTAACCAGAAATCTTCTAGCATAGTCATAAATTTACGGTCATCTCTAATAGAACCGTCAGCAGCATCATATACTAATCTATTCTTATGCTTAGTCATCATATCAGCTAAGTATTGCTCAGCTTTCATTTTAGGTAGATTACCAACATCAATATAAAAGATTCTACGCTCTGGGGCTCTAGAGATACGATAAATTACTGCTGCATCTTCTAGTACTTGTAATTGGTTGAGGGGTTTAATTGCTTTATGTAGATGACTCAATACCATTCTATTATTTTCGTCCATAAGACCGGACGTAACATGTACAATAGAGTCTTTAGCAATCCTAAGACCATTAACACCTTGACCCATTGGATCTGGTGTAGCAGATGATTTAGAGTTAAATCCTTTATCTGCATAGATATAATATTCTTTAGTAACCTTTGTTACAACAACATTATTTTCTTTAACTTTTTTGATCTCTCTTACCTTACGGATCTTACGAGGATCAATATATCTTAATTCTTTAATACCACCACTAGGTTCTTTATCATCAATCATAGCATGATAATAAAGACGTCCATCGATATACCACTTCTTAAAAGTGTCATATGAACTATCTGCTAGTGAAAGCAGTTTATAGATCTTGGTGAATTCTTCAACAATGAGTTTTTTAACTCTTGAGGGTTGCTCTAGATTATCAACGTTAATATCAATGACTCTTTCTCTAGGGTCATTAACAATAGCCTCGTTAACAATATCGTCAATAGCAACATCTACCTCAGGTTGGATAGACATTTTTCTGTATCTAGTTACTAGTTCAGCTTCATTCTTTGCTGTACCTTCTAGATCAACATATTGCCCATACGAGCCACCTGTAGCGGTAACTTGTAACGCACCATCATCGGGCGAAGGGGCAGCAAAAGAAACAGGCTCAGACGTATTAGCCTGTTCCTGCCCTTTGCGTTTAATTTCAAAACCGAAAAGTTCTGCCATAATTCCTCACATAATTTAAGTTTAGAAGAGGCACACTAAGTGCCTCCCCTTATCACATTTATTTAGGCAGTACCAGCTGAGCCGGTTGCGCCACTAACAGTCCAATAATCGTACTGGAATACACACTGGAACTCTTGAATTTGGTCTGCTGCTTCCCAGTTCAGATCAATTTCTGCAATCTCTGCAGGATAGATACCAACGAATTTATATTCGCGAATTGGTACACCTGTCTTAGAGAACTGAGTAACTGTTGCATCTTGCTTATATGAACTTGGAGAAGCTGAACCAAAGCCACGTAGATTATCTTCGTGGTTATTAATTTCACTACTCCACTCTTCAAGTGCATTTCTGATAAGAAAGTCTTCATCGTTGATAACTGTAACATTCCATGGAGCGAATGTTCTGTCACCAGCGATTTTAAATTTTCTACCATAATACGGCACTTCAATAAGTCCGAGCGTAGATGCTGGAATCTGAGTTGCCTTAACCATGAATGGTACTTTTAGATCACCTGCGCCATTGGCTGGGTTGTTGAACCTCACTTGGAACAGCGAGCTTCTAGCACCACCCAATGATAGCTGGGATCTAATTTCATTTACGTTAAATGCCATTTTTTTCTCCTGCTCTTAACTTAAAATTTGCCTACAACTTCTGAGAATTCAACACCAGTTCGTACTGCTACGAAGTTAAGCTGAATGAAGTTAATTGAACGAGCTGGCTTGATGTAAATGTCCCCAATGAATTCATTACGGTCAATCACCTCTCCAGTGTTGTTAGATTCGTCACAAACAACTCTAAAGTCGTAAATGCCTCTTCTACCTTGTACATCACGCAAGAATGGCTCTACTAGGTTAACGAACTGAGCTCTTGTAAACTCATCGTTAAATTCGAATAGAGTAAACTTAGCAGCAGTTGCAATTGCTTTCTCAAGAACAATAAACAATCTACGTACGTTAATTCTATCAAATGCACTTGGCTTAGCAAGCAACGTCTTATCACCAAATAGTACAGTACCTTGACCAGGGAATGCAACTACCGGGTTAACACCAGCTTTATAGAGAACATCTCTAAACGCCTTACGTGGATTATAACCAAGCTTAACAACGTTCTTAATTTGACCGCGATTAAACCCGCCAGGTGAGAACCATGGATCTCTAACATCGT
>FZLS01000012.1 GCA_900197625.1 Rhodobacteraceae bacterium Water-Bin34
CTGCATCATATTTCTTAAAATAGATCTTACCATCTTGGGTGTTGATCGCGAGTTCACCAAGTTCCAGTTGAGCAGTGGTCGGTATTCGACCGGCAACCGAACTTCGGCGTAATTTAATTGTTGACATATCTATGTCCCTTTGTTATAATAGCTATATAGCTCTTTAATATACTAATATGTTCTAATAAATTAGAACGTTCCACCATCTAATATGTTAACTGCTATTTCAATCTTTCCGGATGTAATGGTAGTATCTACTCCATCAGTTCCTTCAATTGTTAGGGTTTCACCCAACGCTATAGCAGTATTTGCACCTGATTCTCCTGAGATATTTATCAAAGAATTAGCAAGTTTTACGTTATCAATATCTCCATCAGTAATAGAGAATTCTGTACCTGTAAGTGTTAATGCTTCTCCTGCAGTATATGTACCTGCTCCAGAGAATTGATACCAAACTACATCGTCTGTATTAACAGCGAATGTTTCGGCATCAGTAACGGTAGCAACAAAACCTGTACTTCTATTTACAGTACCGTCTGTTACAAACTGGAATGATCCAGGAATTTCACTTGATTCGTTAAAGTATTCGCCTCGAGTAAGTTCCCAAGGAGTTGACCCATCGCCAACTACAGTAACTTCATACGAACCATTTTCTTCTTGATTTGTTTGATCTTTAACAAGAACTCTATCACCAACACTCCAAGCAGTTACACCGTCAAGAACAAGCACTCCATTAAAGTTTGCTGTAAGTACGCCAGCATTAAATGTTGCTCCTAAATTTGCAGTAGTAGCACCAAGTGCGGCTGGAATAACTCTAAGTCCTTGAGCAGCTGCATCAACATATGATTTAGTTGCAGCGTCTTGTCCTGCAATTGGATTTAAAAGGTTGGTAATTTTAGAACTATTAACATCTATATCACCGCCAGCATCAATACTTACTCCATTATTGGATTCAATATTAAGTATACCAGAAGTTACTTTAATTGTTCTTGCGCCTACATCCCCACCAATACTAACATCATCGACGACAAGTTTGTCTTGTATCTGAATTTGTTTTAAGTATGAATCAGTGCCGCCTGGATGCAAGAAATAAGATGTAGAATCTGTATCTACAAATTTTTCAGCTAATACATTACCGTTTTGTACAACCCAGTTACCAGTTGATCTTTCTGAATAAGCAGCATAGTTAAATGTGTTATCAAGGAAACCAATTTTACCGCCACTAGCATAGAAATGCGAGAAGCTTCCTGGTCCATCGCGCATTTTAATTTCTGCGAATGTACTACCAAAGCCAATTTCAGCTTTATTAAGTCGTGAAGTTCCAGCAGGATCTGCATAGAATTGATTATTATCTGAATCTACAAATCTTGGAGCAACAATGTCACCGGAAGCAGTACCACCAGCAGTTGTAATATATCTTGTATCAAGTTCTGTATAATCAACTTCGATAGCTGAGTTAGAATTTGGACCAGGTGTATGAGTAACAATAATACCTGTATTTGAACCGTCACTTGTTACATGCGATATATAATCTGCTGTAATATCTGCAGTAATCGTAGTATTCGTTAATCTTGAAACTGTTGAAGTACCGGTAAGGTCTCCAGCCAAAGTAATATTAAAGTCATTTGCATAAAGATTAATAACGTCATTAGCATCATCATTTACAACGATAATACCTTCGTGAGTACCATCAGTAAACATAAGACCAATAATATCACGAGATGTCTCAGTGAAGTTTGGAATCGCGTTAGCTTGTAATTCTAATGGGATATCTGTAGCAAAATCAATACGACCGTCAGGTGTAATTCTGATACGAGGTGTAAATCCATCAGTACCATACATACCTTCAGATCCTGTCATAGGATCATCTAGGCCAATCTTAAAGCTATTATTTGCTGAATCTAATTCTTGTAATTCAAGACCACGACCAAGATCAATTGTTGGACTTGAAAGTAAGTTAACACCATCTGTATAAGTGTTAGCCTGATCTATGATTGTTAAACCAGATGAGAATGTGTTATCAAGGTAACCAAGAGTAACTGCATCGGTAGGATTAACTGGAGTAGCAAGACCAGTAATAGTATTGTTTGCAACATTAATATCGCCAACAGGATTAATAGTTAAATCATTGGTTGCTGTTAATAAACCGTTGACAAACATGTCACCTGTGTTATAATTAATTATCAGCTTATCAAGGTTAGAACCAAATAATAAATTACCTTGATCATTAATTTGCATTCTCTGAACGGCATCGGTGTAGAAATCTAGTTCATTGTTATTTGCACCAGCCGATGTTTCAGCAATGATATAAGTAT
This sequence comes from Rhodobacteraceae bacterium Water-Bin34, assembly GCA_900197625.1. Lineage (GTDB taxonomy): Bacteria > Pseudomonadota > Alphaproteobacteria > Rhodobacterales > Rhodobacteraceae > Amylibacter. The sequence goes on from FZLS01000012.1 coordinate 2,316, forward strand.
TTTTATCTAAGTCGATTACCGATCCCGCAAGACCTGTCCAGATACTTCCGTCGTATCCTTCAAACCTTCCTTCGTCTGTATTAAATCGTAACATACCTGCTTGACCAATAGGTCTTAAAGCAGTATTTGCTGACGGCATTTTAACAGCGCCAGTTGTATCGAATACTATCGTTTCATCAGAACTTGTAATAGTATCGACATGAATTTTATGCCAGTTTTTAGATGCAGAACCAAGAGAATAAATTCTATCTTGATCTGGTATAATATGAGAAGTAACGTCTGCAGCAAATGCTACTGTATCTGAATCTTGATCACCGATTGTAAGATTACCAGCAATACCAACATCACCAGTAAAGTCTACTCTATTTGCTTCAAAGGTTGCAGATAATGTGCCACCGGCAAAAACTTGTATTTGATCATTATCAGCGCCAGGAGTTGACTCTGCAGTAATTTTTGTATCTTGGTCAACATCAATAACACCACCAAGACCTGACCAAGCAATACCATCGTATCCCTCGAATTGCCCGTCGTTAGAATTAAATCGTACCATGCCTTGTACAGCAGTAGGACGATCAGTAGATAAACCTACCGGTAACGTTAATGCTCCTTCACCTGAAATGGTAAGAACGTCACCAGCTCCTGTGGGAGTAATTGCTGTAAGTGGTAAAGTACTATCGACATTAAACTCAGTACCATTAAGTGTTAAACCATTACCAGCTAAGAATGTTCCTTCGCCTTGGAACTGAGTCCAAGTAACATCGTCATCATTAATGCTGAACGAAGATGCGTCTTCAACCGTTGCAACCCAACCAGTTCCGCCGTTTACTGTACCATCTGTAACAAACTCGTATGAACCTGGAAGTTCTGAATCTTCGTTTGACCAAACTGTTCTTTGGAATACCCAAGCAGTATTAGCACTACCTTGTTGGATAAGATCATATGAACCGTTTTGAGTAGCATCAGTTTGATCTTTTACAAGTAAGTTATCGCCAATATCCCAAGTAGTAATATCATCGATATATAAAACGTTGACTGGAGGTAGAGTAAGTGTATCTGAATATGTGTTATTACCTTGAGCAAAAGTTGCCCCGAGATCGGTTGTAGTTGCACCAAGAGCTGATGGACGTACTACCAGACCTTTAACAATATTATCTACATATCTTTTGTTAGTAGCATCAGTGGGCAAGATCGGGTCATCGAACACCTTAATAGTTGTTTCTACTCGATCTAATTCAAATTCTAAATATCTTTTGTTAACTACGTCTTGTTGATTAACTGGATCTTCAACGTTAATAATACGATGAGTACCAATGTTAACAACTGCATCTGATAATGCAAGATCAAAGTTAAGATCTGCTGGTACCGAAATAGTATTAGCAGTAATACTAAATTCGCCAGCTTCTATAAGATTTAATTCTCTTAATTCGTTAGTTGATTCGCCTAACGTAATTGATGTATTACCAATTGTAAAATCTTTTGTATTGATTAAACCATCTGCAACAACAAAGTTATTAGCATTTAACCCTGAATTGGAAACACCAAGTACGTGACCAAACGTATCAAAAGTAGCATTTTGTAAAAATTGTAAGCTACTATTAACTGTGTTTGCTACTGAACTTGTATTGGAATGTGATATTACAAGGTTTGCTGATTCGGTATCATTTTCTGGTGTTATGATAATACCTTGTCCGCCGTCTACCGCGCGAACATATTCACCTACTGTATCTATACCTAATGCAATAGAATCTGGTACGATGACCGGTCTTTTTTCGCCTGCTGCTACGAGGCGAATATTTTTAGTTTGACCAACTTTAACTTTTACGGCCACACCTATACCTCCGTGATTGTTGATACAACGAATACTATTCCATCAACTATTTTTGACAATTCTCCGGTTGGTTTTCTCATAATCACGTCATATTGATACTTTCCTGGCTTAAGTTGACTTGTTACAAGTGCATCCAGTTTTAAAGTAATATCATTTTCATTTTTTTCAAATTCAAACTCCGCGGTTCTTTTTGAAGAGTATAGCTTTCTTATATCTCCGAAAAAAGAATAATTCGCTATTGGCAGATCTAAGTCATCGTCATCAAATAATTCGACGGTAAGCCTAAAATCTGTACCTTGGTCTATATAAATGTTTAATTGGGAACTACTCATCTTATCTATTATCTCTTTTATAAAAGCTATTTTTCTTTATTTATAATAGAACAACATAGGATAATATCGAAAAAAGGGGGCGGAAGCCCCCTATTTGTCACGTGCAAATTCTATTAGCCTTTAAGATCGTTAACTTCGTCTTTAAGTTCTTTAATTGCTTCTACTATGAGTGCAGTAACGTTACCATATGCAACACTCTTAATTCCATCATCTCCTTCAGTAACAACTTCCGGTAATACACTTTCAATTTCTTGAGCAATAAAGCCGGCTTTTCTTACACCAGGTCTTGATTTCATATCGAAGTAAACACCTCTTAGATCACAAACTTTTTCAAGAGCAGAATCGATAGTTACGATATTCTCTTTTAATCTTTCGTCTGAGTTAGCATTTAAATCACCGGTTGCAGTAAAGTCACCAGTTGTCATATCGAATGTGAATACGTCAGCGTTGGTGCCACCTCTAAATGCAACAGTTGGCATGTTACCAGAATCGCCTCTAATAACATAAGCATTTGAAGCAGTTTCGTATAATGTCTCAACGTAAGGTGAACCACCAGTACCACCAAATCCTAATGTTTGATCAGCTGGAATCCAGAAAGAACTTGTGTTACCATCAATACCTGCGGCTGTTAATGTACCAACAACTGTAAGGTTACCTTCAACTTGAATATTTTCTACTGTTAATTCGTCATCTTCAGAAGTATAGAAGAAGTTAGATTCTCCACCTGGGTTTGGACCAGTTGTACCCATCATTGGTCGAGATGTGTTACCACCTTCGAACATTGTTATGAATACTGGAGTACCTTGTAATCCTGTTTCGTGGATGTTCTGTAAGTTATTAACTCCACCTTCAGGACCAAAGCCCTGCATACCTTGAGTACCTTGGAATCCGCGTTCGCCTTGGAAACCTTGAGCAGCCTGTGTACCTTGAATACCTTGAGTACCTTGACCTGGGAAACCCTGAATACCAAGATCACCTTGCATACCTTGAGTACCTTGGATACCTTGTGAACCAACTCCTGGAGGACCTTGGAAACCTAAGTCACCTTGGAAACCCTGTGCACCTTGGTTACCGTCATTACCCAATCCACCGCCGATACCTTGGAAACCTTGTATACCCAAGAAGCCTTGAACACCTTGAGAACCGCCTTCACCTAAATCACCGATTAGACCTTGAGTACCTTGGAAACCGAAGAAACCCTGTACACCCTCATCGCCGATACCAGCTGGACCTTGGAAACCTTGTAGACCTTGAATACCGTCTCCGGCGTCACCTTGGAAACCTTGAACACCGTCGTCGCCGTCAATACCTTGAATACCTTGAACACCGCCTTCACCGATACCAGTTAAGCCTTGTAGACCTTGAATACCTTCGTCGCCAACTTCGCCGTCTAATCCTTGTGGACCTTGAATACCTTGTATACCAGCTCCTGGAGGACCTAAGTCACCTTGAATACCTTGGTGTCCTTGTAATGCGTCACCTTGAATACCTTGGAAACCTTGAATACCAGTAGCACCGACTCCAGCAAAACCTTGGAAGCCTTGGAAACCTTGTGTACCCTGATTAGCCGTACCTTGGAAACCTTGAGTACCTTGTGATCCTTGGAAACCTTCGTCTCCATCAGCACCAGCAATACCTTGAACAGATTGTGTACCTTGAGTACCCTGTGAACCTTGTGTACCATCGCCACCAATAAATCCTGCTTGACCTTGGAAGCCTTGAGTACCTTGCATTCCTTGGAAGCCTTGAGTACCAGCTTCACCTGGACCGCCTTGAAGACCTTGTGATCCTTGGAAACCTTCAAAGCCTTGAAGACCTTGGATACCTGCTGGACCAATATCACCTGTTCTTGCGAATGTAATGATAATATCTTCGTCTTGACTAAAGTTCGATACTGATCCACTTACGTATGCAGCATCTATATCAAAGTACCCACTTGATTCTGTTAATGCAGAAATTGTAAAGATTACAAAGTTTGCTGGAGTAGCTTTTTCTGATATTTTAAAGTGACCTTTAATAGGACTTGTTGAATCATCAACTGTTCTAAGGAACGGCTGAATATCTACAAAGTTATCGTCTCTATCATCGATAAACAATTTAGTTGCAGATGCAAGAGTAGCATTATTGAATTTTAAATAACCAGTACTATCTGTGCTACTTGGATCGGTAGCTGCTGTATTTGTACTATATGTGTAATCAAATGTTACACCACCAAATCCACCAGTTGAACCTTGGAAACCGCCTCCACCTTGAAGACCAGTAAAGCCTTGAACACCTTGTGGTCCAATTGGTCCTGGGAAACCTTGAATACCTTGGAAACCAAGATCACCTTGGAAACCGTCTGTACCTTGAAGACCAGCACCTGTTGAACCTTGGAAACCTAAGTCACCTTGGAAACCTTGAATGCCCTGTAATCCTTGAATACCTTGTAAGCCCTGTTCACCAGCTCTTGTAAAGGTAAAGATTATGTCTGTATTATTTGTAAAATATGTTGCGTCAGCATTAGTAGATTTAGTTAAATACGTAATACTTAAGTTATAATAAGTTGAATTTTCTACTAAACCTGTTAAGCTATAAAGTAAGAATTCTGCAGGATCAGCAATAGAAACAATCTTGATATAACCAAGCATTGCAGAACCACCATCATCTAAACTTCTTAGATAATCATCGAGGTTTGCACCATTTGTTTCTGTATCCGACATGCGCATAATTGTAGCTGCAGTAAGATCAGTATTGTTAAATTTAATTAAGCCTGAAGCTGGACCTGTAGGTGTTGTACTTGGAGTAAAGTCATATTCAAATGAAGCTCCACCGTAAGCACCAGCAATACCTTGAGCACCTTGTGTGCCTTGGAATCCTTGTATACCTTGATGGCCTTGAGTACCTTGTGTTCCTTGGAATCCTAAGAAACCTTGTAAGCCTTGAGTACCCTGTGCACCTTGAATACCAGCATCACCGCGTGGAACAAAGTTAATTAATGTTTTTGCAGTATGACCAGAACCAATAACATCTAAATCCCAGCTGTAACTATTACCTGAAGTAAGTCCATATTGACCTACATATGTAACATCGAAGATAACAAAGGTTTTAGTACCACTTGTATCCCAGTTAACTGCTGAAAATTCGTATACTACTTGATGGTGTCCACCAGGACCATTGCCATCATCAAAACTTTCTATTACAACAAGACCTTTTGAGGATCCTGGAATAGCTGCTAGCCAATCAAACATTTCATCAAGTTCACCAGTATAGTTACTTAATGGAATATCGTCTAATACTAATTTAGTCGCGCTTTGAACATTGGTGTTATTAATTTTCCAAGCAGAAATGCCTGGATTAGTAGTTGGGTCAAGGTCATTAGTGAAAGCCCACTCATATGTTAAACCACCGTACCAACCAACAGCACCCTGTAGTCCCTGAGTACCCTGGAAGCCTTGAGTTCCTTGGAACCCTTGGATACCTACATCACCCTGTAAACCTTGAACTCCTTGGAATCCTTGTGTGCCTTGATGGCCTTGAGTACCTTGGAAGCCTTGCGTTCCTTGAACACCTTGATGTCCTTGAGTACCTTGCGAACCTTGGAAACCTTCGTCACCTTGTAAGCCTTGTACACCCTGAGTTCCTTGCATCCCTTGAATGCCGGTAAAACCTTGGAAACCCTGTGTACCTTGAATTGATTGTGGACCTTGAGTACCTTGAAGACCCTGTAAGCCTTGAAGACCTTGTAATCCTTGAACGCCCTGTGTACCCTGAATACCTTGATCGCCTGCTAAGCTAAATGCAACTAATGTTGGAAGCTGTTGAGTGGTGCCTGGGTTTGGAGTATTTAATTGAACGAAGTCGCTCTTAATACCATCGCCTGATAAGAAAGTAACATCTAATTCCCAATAACCTGTTCTATCTGTTGCTCCCTGAATTTGGAAGATCATATAGTTTGATGGGTTATTACGAAGAGTTATCTTCATAGTACCTTTATTTGCAGTACCTACAGCAGCAATAGCAGTATATAAACCTTCTAAGTTTACACCATAGAAAGCTTCATCGTCAATCCAAATTTTTGTAACTGAACTAAAGTTATCACCAGGATTAGGCGCACCATTTAAGATCATGTCACCAGTGCCTGGATCGGCTTCTACAATTCCATCATCGATTCTAAATTCTACTACGTGACCAGCATCGTCTCCACTAAATCCTTGGAAACCTGTATCGCCTTGGATACCTTGTGTACCCTGCATACCTTGAATTGACTGCGGTCCTTGCGTACCTTGAATACCGAAGTCGCCCTGTATTCCTTGGACACCTTGCACACCTTGTGGTCCTTGTGTCCCTTGGTTACCTTGAATACCTTGCAAGCCTTGAACACCAATAAAACCTTGTAAGCCCTGCGTACCTTGGAAACCTCTAAAACCTCTTGATCCCTGAATACCTTCTTCACCAATAGTACCTTGAGCACCTTGTGTGCCTTGGATACCAGTAAAGCCTTGTACGCCTCTGAATGAACCAATGTTTACCCAAACAGCTCCATCATATACCCATAACTCATCGTCAGTATTATCGACAACTGCGTTACCAAGAACTGCTGATGGGAATGCAGCGTTTAATGTTGCTTGTTGGTCTCCACCAGCATCAACATCGGCAACAGAACCGATTACATCGAATCCTGGGCCATAATCTCCTTGTAAACCTTGAAGACCAGCAGGTCCTGTTGTACCTGTAGTACCTTGAACACCAGCACCAACTGCTGTCCAAACTGTTCCATTTGATACATATATAAGACCATCGCTACCATAAGCGACCGCACCTGTATATGGAGCTGGATCGAGTTGAATAGGGACCTGTTGCGGTTGGCCCTGTCCAACGATTTTGCTACCGCTTATTGATCTAAAAGCCATTATACATCATCCTCCTCGGATTGACCAAGGGTAAAGGATAATGAAGCATCCACGGCTAAGTTTGTATCAGTTTTTAATTCTAGTAAATCTCCAGATTTAAAGAATTGTCCATTGAGTGGTAAAGGAATTGTGTCATACGCAGGAATTTGAAGATTTCTGATAATCCAAAAAGTATCATTATCTTCATACCTATACGTTCTTACGTCAACCATTACTGTGTTTGCTGTAAAGTTACATAAGATGAGAGGAGAAATAACTTCTCCTACTCCAGGTTCTACCGTTGTTGAACCACCAAACACTAATTCAGGTACCTCATAATTTGGTACTTCAATCATAGTCTGCCAATTCGTACTCAACGTAAAGGACTTGGCTACCGGTTTAGCATCTGGTGCCTGAGATGTTACGATTGTTGTAATAGTCATTATAGTGATGCCCTTGAGTTAGATGCCCTTCGTGCGAGTTTTCTTACCGATGATGTAAACGGTCGACCTTCGATTCGACCTGTTCTACCATTAATCTTCAATCCTCGTGCGAAGTACTGGTTATTTAATTCGTCTGATCCAGACCATCTGATTCGACCGCCATTTTCTGATAATACCGAAGCATTAGCACCGATAGCAGCACCAACGTTCCTGAAGTTCAATGGTAAGGCGTTTCTGTTAACACCTGCCGAAGCACCGTTGAACTGGTGAGCAATGGATTCAACTAGCGATCCAAATACTAGGAAGTTAGGTCGTATGACACTATCTATAATTACGTTATCAATCAATTCGGTTACCATATTTCTATGCGTTAGGTCCGGAGCAATATTGTTATTTATATAAGTTTTCATCTGTGTCCAAGCGCCTGTGAATGCGTCAAGTAAATCAGTATTATTCTGACCAACTGATGCCCAAGCTACGCCTGTCCAGTGGAAGATTTCGCCAACATAACGATTATCGTTATTATTAGTTGGAATAATATATGCATCCCAACGTTTCATATCAGTTAATGCGTCTCTTGCAGCTGCATCAACGACCGTACCTTTGAATCTTAAGTTTCTCCAATTAGCAAATGATGCTGGCGGATTGAACACTGGGAATACATGTTGTGCATCGATATTAAATAATGCGCCAACGAAAGATCTAGAAGCTTGATCAGCACCCGCACCAGAAACGTTATATAAGTTATTTGGATTAAGTGATGGATCAGTATATCTAAAGTCGTTTTGGATAACTTTAAGGAAGTTACCTGCATCACGATAAGTTTTAGGTAGATCAATAAACTTGTATTCAGAAGTAATGAATCTTTGTACTTCACGCTGTATTCGAGTTCTGTTATCGCCAAGAATATCTTTAGCAAACTTGAATGTTTTATCAGTTTCCCAACCAAAGTCTGGATCAATTGATGGTCCAAGCTTATTAACATCATTGTAGAATAATGCGTTGTAGAAGATTAATCCTAAATCTGTTGCTTGCTTAGATTGTACTTCAGTACCAAGTTCAGATCTAATAACCTGACCAGGATATGTACCTCTAACAATTTGTGCAACAATGTAACCAAGTTGACGATATGCTTGAGCAGTTGCTTCTCTTGTATCTTCAGGAACTCTTAATTCGTTATTCCAGAAGTAGAAGTTTGCATTCCATCTTGTTGCAAGGTTACCACCGTAGTTAAGATCCCAAGACATAGCATCTAGGATATAACCAGCATCTCTACGACATTTAGCTTTGCTGTAATCAACAATTGTAAATGTATCTTTTAAGAATTCAGTTACATCATCTGCAAGTTCGTCAAGGTTTTCATCAATTGAGTTAGCAGCTGCTATTCTATCAGCATCAACCCAAGATAGATCAGGTTCAGTAATTGCTGGGATAGCATCAATTGAATCTCTTCTAATTGTATCTTCAACTATTCTTACAAGATCAGCTACTTCTTCAGCTTCAACTGCGGTAGCGGCTGTAACTGCCACTTGAGTTGATGAACTATGCTTGGATATTGAAGTATCAACTGTTCCACCAACTACGATCTTCTCGACAGTGTCTGCTAATTCAGTAAAGAATCTTGCAGTTTGTTGTCTTTGATCTGCTGGTAATACTGATACTGCATTTACAAAGTAAAGACCTGCAGTTTGAACAGTTGCATAGTTTGTTGAGTAGTTAACATCGTGAGATAATGCATCGATCATTGTACCAACGTCTCTTCTACATTTCTCTTTAGAGTAACTAATACCATTGTAAGTATCGTAAATGTATGTTTGTAGATCAGTCGCCATTTGAACTGTATTATTATCAATAACGTTTTTAGCAGCAAGAATATCTGCATCGATCCAGTTTGTGAATGGCTCAACTCTTGCAGGTATTGCTGATGGACTGTTATCGTCTGAAACTTTGCTTAACATTAATGCTAGGTTCATAGCTTCAGTAGCAATAGGTCTTCTAGTTGCTATGGTTGGCATTTCTTGTTTAACGTGGTTACCAGTAACATGTGATATTGCATTGAGTGATGCTCTTACGAATGTATGAGCTCCACCGCCTTTACCGTAAGCAACTTTACCAACTTGCATTGTAATTGTAGTTGCATCAGCACTTGTAATGTAATATGGGTTACCATAGTATGGATCGCCAAGTTGTGGAGATGGATGTTCTGCAATATCTCCGTCTAGGCTACATGTAAATACGATACTTTCAGGAGCAATCATTACATGATCACCGGCTGTAAGACCGTGTCCTGTACCTAATGTTGCTGTAAAGATTCCTGAATCAGGATCATATGATGCGCTTGTAGGAGTAAATTGATTACCAATTTCTCTTTCAACTGGCTCGTTACGAACAACATGTTGAACAACTTTAGCCATATATTCGAAGGCTTCTCTTGTTGCTTGACGTTGATCGATTGGTAAGATATTTACTGCATTCTTGAAGTAAAGTTCTGCAGTTCCATGCATTGCAGCGTTACCACCGTATTGAATATCATGTGATATTGCATCGACGATATAACCTGTATCTCTTCTGCATCTTGCTTCTTCGTATTGTAGGAATGCAAACTTATCATTTAAGTATTGAACAACTGAAGATCCTAGAGCTTCTTTACGTCCAAGGATAAGATCTTTTTCAGTTTCAAAATTATAACCAGTAGCAGCAGCGTCAGTAATTGTAGCTTCTCTTGCTTGTGGTAGATTAATTAATGAATCATCAGTAATAATATCTGCAACGATCTTAATAAGTAACTCAACCTCGATACCAGATGCGCCAACAACGTTACCGAATCCAGATGTTACCTGAGAAACTCCATTACCTGTTGTAGGAGTAACTGTTTGCTTAAGAACGACTTGTTCAGCTACTGCAGCTAAGTGGTTATATAATGCGGCAGTTGGAGCTCTTTGAGCTTCAGGTAATCCAACATTAATACCATTTTCGAAGTATAGTTTAGCAAAGTCTCTCATTGCAACATTAGAACCGTGTCTAATATCGTAAGCTGTAGCTTCAACTAAGAATCCAACGTCTCTTCTACATTTTGTTTCGTCATAAACTAATGAACCGTGATTTTGTGCAATCCAAGCAATAGCTTCTTCTTGTAAGAATGGAATGTTAAGAGTTAAGCCTTGAGTTGCAGCTGCATCTGAGTTACCAACATTTGCAATACCGTAATCATAAGTAACTCCAGCAGTACCGTTCTTCATAATGTTAATTACATTATTGAATGCGTTTGTTGCTCTTGTTAATGCAGCACCAGATAGTCTTGGTAGAATATCGTCTTGTACATATTCGATAGCTTCAACTGTTTCTGATAATTGCTCATTAATTACATTTTGAGCAAGTGCTGTACCTACTCGATAAGCTTTACCGTAGTATTGTGAAGGATAATCAGAACCAGTTTGTACGTCTCTTGCAACTGCATCGATAATAAATCCTACGTCTCTTGCACATTTTGCTTCATCGTAAGTATAGTTATTATCTCGTACAAAACGAACAACTTCTTCTTGGATAAACTCTCTGTTCCATTGTAAAGTCTTTCTTGCAAATGTTCTTGCAGGATCCATTAAAGGACCGCCCGTAGCGACTGGTAATGGACGTGGTGTTTGTTGTCCAACCGATATGTCAAGTGATCCAGTATAATCTGGAACTACTAATCTGTCATCTACTACGTTAGCAATAATCATTGCAAGGTTCTTAGCAGCTAATCCTGTTGCAGCGTCAGCGGCATCAAGAGTAACATTTTGCATTTCAAGGTTACCAGTAACTTGTGATAATCCATCAGTTAATGCACTTACAAATGTATGAGCTCCGGTATATGCTCCAGCAGCTGATACCCACATTGTAATAGTTGTACCTGTTACTCCAATAATTGGGCAAGGCTTGTGGTGGAATCTATGATGTGCTTCTGGACTTGCGTGATCTTGTGCACCAGATCCTGTATCACAACTAAATGTAATTGCACCTTCGGTAAACCAAATATAATCGTCAGTTGTTAATGTGTGAGTACCAATCGTTGCTACCATAATACCAGTTACTGGATCGTAAGTAGCGTTAGTTGGAGTAAATCTAGAACCGAATACTGGCTCATTGATTTCGTTCTTAACAACTTTTTCCATTACATCAGCAATATGTGTAAATGCTAATCTTGATGGTTCTCTTTGATAATATGGTAATGTATTTACTGCGCCTTCGAAGTAATATCTTGCGTTGTAAACTGTAGCAGTATCTCCACCATACTCTAAATCTTCTGAGATTGCATCAACAATGTAACCAACGTCTCTAGAACATTTGGTAACTTCGTAACCGTGACCATCGAATGTTTCGTAAATATGATCGATAATTTCAGTTTGATACTTAGGCTTCTGACCAAGTATTGCTTCTGATTCAGACTTAAGTGGATAGTTTGAAGTTAATTTATAAACTGGTTCTACAACTGTTGGAACTGTTCCATCATTTTGTTCAAGTGTTTCACCAATTTGAGCAAATAAGTTTACAGCCCTTGAAGCAATGCTTACACCAAGTGATCTTCTTAATCCGTTAGTTGTAGCACTTACAAATGTATGGACTTTATCAACACCGGCTTTACCAACTTGCATTGTAATAGTTGTTGAAGTTACTGAGTCAATTCTAACAGGCTTGTTAAAGATTGGATCAGTAGGTCTTGGGTGTGAGATATTAATCGGTGTAGGATCAGAATCTGATGTTGGGCAACTAAATGTAATTGCGTTTTCATCAAAGATTACGTGATCGCCTTTAACAAATCTATGTCTATCACCAAGTGTCATTGTCATAACACCGGTTAAGTGGTTATATGCAATGTCTGTTGCTGTATAAGCGTCAGCCATAGTAGCTCTTCTAACACTGTTAGCAGTAGCACTAATGAAACTATGTACATCAGTATTTGAACCGGCTGAGCCTGCATTTACTGTAATTGTTTGAGCAGCAATGTCTGTAATTACGTATGGCTTACCAAGATTAGGATCATTTGCATTTGGATGAGAATCTGTACCACCGCCATTAAATGCGCATTGGAATGTAATTGCATTAGGATCGATACTAATACGATCGCCAATTGCGAAAGTATGAACTCCAATTGTTAATACCATAACACCAGTTACTGGATCGTAAGTAGCATTCGATGGAGAGAAAGATTCTTCATCAGTTAATACTTGAGTTTCTGTACCTTGTAGAGGAGTAACTGTTTCGCCTCTTACAATTTGTCCTACCAAGTAAGATACAAATTCATATGCACCTGATGTTGGAACAATTTCTTCATCACTTAATACTGGTAAAGCATTTTCGAAATAAAGTCTTGAATTATTTACTGTTGCAGCGTTTCCACCGTGTTGTAAGTCCCAAGAAGCTGTATCAACGAAGATACCTAAGTCTCTTTCACAAGCAGCTTGATCATATGTAAATCCAGGATGATTAGCAGCAATCCAAGCAATAACTTCTTTTTGTATAAATGCTTTGTTATTTTGTAATGCAGTTTTTGCAGCGTATGCGTCAATCGATACTGATTGTCCACCAAATACTAATGCGTCAGCAGCAGCATTTCCGTTTGACATAATATCGATAATTTCATCGAATGAAGCGTTTGATCTTGCGATTGCAGTAGCGTCAGTTAATACTTCAGTTGCAATCTTATCTTTTAACCAAGTAATAGCTCCAACTGTTTCAGTAAGCTGATTATTAACTACGTTGTTTGCACCAACTGTACCGATTCTATAACCTTTACCAACATATATTGAGTTAACGTTTGAATCAGTTGCAATATCTCTTGCTACAGCATTTAAAATAAATCCTGTATCTCGCATACATTTATCTTTGTCATAGATGAAGTAGTTATCATTCATATATGCATCGACTTCAGCTTGTAGATATGCTTTGTTCTTTTGTAAGATTCTCGATGCATATACACCTTGTTGAGAACCTGCGACTTTAATAACTGCACCTTCGTCTGCACTTACAAATGTATGGGTATCTGTATTTGTTCCTGCAGTACCGCAATAAACTGTAACAACATCACCAGCAACGTTTGTAATTGCTAATGGTAACTTGTATGACCAATCACCGATACGTGGTGAGAAATCAGTACCTCCACCGTTTGCAGCACAACTAAATGCGAAACTTTGTGGTTGTAATTCGATATGATCGTCAGTTGTAAGATCGTGACCTGGAATTGTAATATCTAAAATACCTGTTACTGGATCATAATCTGCAGTTGTAGGAGTATAAGCTTTTAATACTTTAGCAGGATCTGAGAAGAACAATGCGTTAGCATCGATACAATCAGATGTTGCACTTACAAATGTATGGTTATTAGCATGGCCATTTGCATTACCTACGTTTACTGTAATTGTATTACCTGTTACTGCTTTAACTCTTACTGGTTCTTTATATGCAGGGTGGTCGTATAATGGAGCAGCATCTGTTCCTGTTACACCGCCAACGTCACAACTAAATACAATTGATTCTGGAGCAATTTCAATCCATTTACCAACTGGTAGATCGTGATTACCAATTGTAAGTTCCATATCGCCTGATACTGGATCGTATGTTGCAGTTTCTGGAGTAAATGTTCCTGTCCACATATCACCTTCGCGAATAGCGTTGGTTGTTGCAGATACAAAGGTATGAACTGATGTGTCACTTGACTCACCAACATTTACTGTAATTGTTGTTGCATCTCTATCAGAAATCTTAATTGATTTCTTATATGCAGGATGTCTTTTTTCTGCTTGGATAGCGTTAGTTTCTGCTGATACAAATGTATGTAATCCACCGCCATTTGCGACTCCACCAACATTCATATGAATCGTATTACCATCAACTCTATCAATAACAATTTGTTTCTTGTAGAATGGGTGATGTGATTCAGGAGCTGGGTGGTTTGTTATGTCACCATCTAATGCACATGTAAATACAATTGAGTTTGGTTTGAACTCTACAAGATCGCCAGCTTTAAGAGCATTTGTTCCAATGTTTGCACTGAACTCGCCAGTTGCTGGATCATAAGATGCAGTTGTAGGAGTATAGTTAATAAACTCAGTAGTTGGATATGAATGCTCAGTAACGTTACCGTCTAATGCGCATGTAAATGTTAAACTATTTGGTTCAATAAAGATACTATCGCCAATTTGGAAATCGTGAGAACCAATTGTAAGTACTGTTGTACCTGATGTCGGAGTATATACTGCATTTGTAGGAGTATATTTCTTACCATTATTGTTAAGCAATCTAGTCATTTCATCGAATGCTTTATTTGCTCTATCTTCAGCAATTGAATTAGTTACTAAGTCTGCAGTTTCTGCTTTTAAGTAATTAATTGAACCAACTGTTTCGACCAACTGATCAGTAACACTAACTTCTCCAGACTTAGTACGATAAGCCGCACCAGTTTGAATTGAGTTATAGTTTGTACCAAGCATTACATCTCTTTGAACTGCTGGTAAGATATATTCTTCTGTATCTCTGTGACATTTCTTACTGTCATAGAAGTAGAATTCATTATCTACCCAGTCCATCATGTAATCTTGTACGAACTCTCGGTTTAATTGTAAACCTGCTCGAGCATTACGCTTATTAACATCGATAGATGAATTATCGCTGAATGTAATTGCGTCGCCGATTACTGATACTGCATGATCTTTTGCTTCAACAAATCTATGTTCGAAATTAGCTTTTCCTAATCCTGGATTAACTGTAATCGTTTTAGCTGATACAGCAACAATTGGTAATGCAGCCAAGTAAGCTTTATCAACTTTTCTTGGATGACTGATTTGTGTTTTAAAGTTATCAGAAGCACATGTAAATGTAACCCCGCCTTCTGCAATATTAACATAACGTCCAACTGTTAAATCGTGGGTACCAATTGTAATAACCATTCTACCAGTTTCTGGATCATATGTTACTTTAGTTGGAGTATATTTCTTACCTGAGTTAGCAAGAGCATTAATGATCGTATTAAATGATGCATAAGCGTCTACTGCGCCAGCAGGAGAATCGTCTTGAATAATTTCATCAGTTGTTTTACGTAATCTTTCGAAAGCAGCTACTGTTTCATTTCTTTGATTTTCAAGAGATGTTCTAGCAGTATTAACATAGTATGCTAATCCAGTAGTTACAGCATTATAGTTTGTATCCAATAACATGTCAAACTTAGTTGCTGGTAAGATATATTCTTTTACGTCTCTTTCACATTTATCGCCATCGTAAGCATAGAATTCATCGTTGTTATCGATCCAATCTACAAACTCATCAATGATTAAGTTTCTGTTATCTTGAACAAGCTCTCTTGCCGCAACTGCGTCTGTATCGCCAGTATTAGCAAAGATAATATCTTCAGCAGCTTCTTCACCATTTTGAAGAATATTTAATGTTTCATCTAAAGATCTATCTAAACGAGTTTGTACTTCGCCTGATTGTTCGTTAGTAAAGATATGATTAATGTCTGCTTTAATATGTTCAATAGAACCTACTGTTTCAGTCATTTGATCGCTAATAACAACATATGAAATTGGCGAACGATATGTGATACCGTTTAAACGACCCCAGTAGTTAGAATTTGTTGCAACGTCATAAGATGCAGAATCAACAATTAATCCTGTATCTCTGAAACATTTATCAGCATTATAACCTTGATAACCAAGTCCTGGTCCGCCTTCAAATCCTGTTGTAGTATTTGCAGTTAAATAATCGATCATATTATCGATAATTTCAGCTTGATTTTCATCAATTGTATCTGCAAAATCTGTATTAGAAATTAGGTTAAGGTCATTAGCTTGTGCAGGTTTAATAATAACGGTTGAACCTCTTGCACGCATTGAGATGTCACCGAACTGAGAACCTGAGTTGTTCAATGTCATTTGACCACCGTCTAATGCGAAGAACGCTTGACGTGTAAAGATCGAAAGTGAACCAATACCGTTAACACCAGCACCGTTTTTAGCAACGTATCCTGTACCGTTTTGAGTACGAGGTGTGAAACCAAAACATAATACGTATGTATATAGTGAGTCAGTATCAAGTACTGCTCTATCTGCTAGAAGACAACCACCACCGCGGCCAACCAATCTATTTGGGAAATCGTCAATCCCGATACTTTCCACTGTACCTGTACCACCACGTTGGGCATAAAGAATATCTCCAACATCTACATTACCTTTCAAGTTTCTGACATAGATTTGTCTGGCTGAATCAATATCATCAATATAAGATATAAATCCGCGAGCACCACTTGAGAAAGTAACTTCATCGTTAACTTCAAATTGATTTTGTGGGCTGTGGCCAACTTCCATGTAGAATTCGCGACCTAAATCGAGAATAGTACCTTTCGAGTTAAATGGATTTAGAGGTGGTTCAACATCTAAACGGTTGAAGTTTGAAAGCTGAGATGAATCTCGAATATATGGAGATCTTCTTAACAATGCACCTGGACGATATGCGATAGCAAATCCGCCTTCAGGTTGATCAAAGTTATCTACTTCAAAGTTCATATATGCAAAACCTTGAACATAACAACCAGATCCAACTAAAATACCGTTAGTTTGTTCGTAACCTGGCTTCTTCTGAATTACTGTAGCGTACTGACCAGCAGTTGAAGTCATTGAACAATCATCAGGTAATACAATCGGTTCATCAACATAGTAGGTGCCTGGACCCACAGAAATATGTACTGCGTTGTTTATGTCGTTACGATCTGGGTTACCACCTGCTTTTTGAATCGCAAGCTCTGATGCTCTAGCAAGGGTTCTGATTGGCTGTAGAATGCTTCCTGGATATCTATCATCGCCATCTGATGCTACGTGAATTTTAAGAGATTTTTCTGTTTTCTTAGAGAATTCATCGTACAATTGACGATAAGTCATTTTCTCTGTATCGCCAGTTTTGACGTTCTTTAGAGCAAAATAACTATCTTCATCAAGCATTGGCTCGAATGTTTTAGTAATATCCATATCGAAGTCAACAAGAGCAGATTCTTCGATTGTTGAATTAGAAACTACTGACTCTTCGATATCAGAATTTTTAATTGTTGATCTTTGTTGTACTAGATCTTCAGAGGTTGAACTTCCAATTTGGATATTAGTTGCAACAACTTGGTCCATAGAACCAGTTAACTGAGCATCTTCTAATATTGGATTAGTGAATGTGTTATTATCACCAGTACCATTTGAGAAATCAGAGTTTGTAATTACAATGTTGTTAGCATTAGTATCGTAAATCTCACCATTTGAGAAGTTCGAATCAGTTATGTCTGTTGTAGTAATCGTATTGTTAGATAAAACAGTATCGTATATTTCGCCATTAGCGAATACTGAATTTGTAATGATTACATTATCTAAATCTGTATCTCTAATATCCGAATTAGAAATATCGGTATCGACAATAGTTACATTGGATACTGCACTATCACTGATAGTACCATTTGAAAAATCGGTAGTAACAATTTGTGAGTTAGAGATAAACGCATCTTCAAGGATAAGTTCATCAATCTCGATGTTTGTAAGGATTAAGCCGTTTGCTGTACCTTGATCGATGGTAACATTATTATAGAATGAATCATCGATAGTAGAATTTGTAAAGATATTATTGTTACCAGTCGAGTTGTTTAACTCAGATTGATCTACAATAGTATTTGTGAATACGTTATTATTACCAGTACCATCTGAGAAGTCAGAACCTACGATGGTTACGTTGGCAACTGCAGTGCCAGTCATTGTTCCGCCAGTAATATCGGAATCGTCTATAGCTGAATCGTTAATTGAACCGTCGTTAAATGTGTTACGATTCATTACGTTATCTTCAATTGTAGAGTTGAAGATTCTTACACCGGAAATCGATCCGCCAGTGATTGTTATTCTATCAAAAACTTCATATTGTAAAGCTTGTACAAGTTCTTTTCTCGTAATGTTTTTAGTACCGTCATCACCCTGGATAAGGTTAACGATAACAAAAAGGTCTTCAGAGCGAGTATTGGCACCTTTAATCGGACCTAATTCTGAAATCTTTGACATTTGATGATACCCTTATGTGTTATAGCTCGTTGTTTAACTTTATTTATATAAAATAGGATGCGCAAACTTTGTTCTTAACTAATAAACTTTAGTGCCTGATGTTCCTCTATTACATAAACTCGTATATTACTACGACCGCTATTCTGTGCTTTTAATAATCTGTGCCGACCATCTATCATTCTATAAGGTTTATCTGCAGGATTTTTCATACCTTTAACTACTATACCTGCGAGATCTATGTCAGCTTGTTTGTATCGACTATCTCTTGTTTCTATTGTTCTCGTTGTTTTGTGGCCTATATCATCTATATTTATCGAAATTGGTTCTATGTTTTTCAGCTTAACCCACTCATAGATTTTACTACAATCTATTTGTGTTGGCACATTAAATAATTGCCAATCGCCGTCCATCATATGTATCATCTTATAGAAAACCCAAAACTTAATCTATCTGTTTCCGAACCCACGCAATGCCAAAGGAATGGTGGTTCGCCAGTTACTTCAAATAAACGACTTGTAAGTCCTTTATCATCATAATCTGTAATTACTTTTTCATCTTTTATATATCTAAAAAAAGATTTGTCTGCTTCATTTGTCCAAGTTAAATAAAGTCTTTTACAAGGATCGTTCCTATTGGTATGCCATCCCATATATCCTGTTGGAGGATAATGAAAAAAGCCCGTGGCACGAACAACTTGTTTTGGAAATAGTTTTTGAATTAATTGCGTTATTTGTTGAGTAACTCCTAACCCTTCGAAACTTACCATATTAGTTTCGTTACTAATTGAGAGGTTTGAAGTGCTAAGATATTCTAGGGTTAACTTGTCAGCCCAATCTTTTACTGTTTTTGCTCCGGCTATTCTTGTATTTAAGAGCATATCTCTATAATTCTTCTCAATTATTTTTTCAGCTTCTATTTTAGTTTCATCCGGAAGATCAAACCTTATGCTCATGCTAGCTTAGGATTATATTTAGCTTCAAAATCAATGAAAGCGTTAGGAACTGCTTCATATGCAGTCCAATAGTCAGTAGCACGTGATAAATCAACAGTATTCGGTAAATCTCTTAACTTTTGTTTATCAGCTTCAATTTCTGTAACAACATCATTTAAACCTTTTGTTAAGGCTCTCATCGCAAGTGTATCTAACATATTTAATGCCATACCACGTTGGTTGCGTATTAAACCTAAAATATATACTTGAACAAGTTCCATATCCCATTCAACTCTTGAAGGCTTTTTAACATTATTAAATTTTAAATATTCAGGCATACCAACCATAGACCAATCTTCACGACTTGAATTTTCGTCAATGTATGGTACTTCAACATAACCTGCACCTTTTGGTATTACTCCATCAGAAATAAGTTTACTTACTTTTTGAGTAGTACTAATAACTGATACTTTTGGAGTATTTAATGGTGAATTGAAAAATATGGTTTTCATTTGTTATTCTCTCTTTAATATAATATTGCGATATTAATTAATCGCGGGTTCACGGTTGTTATACCAAATGTAGCACCCGTATTGTTATCGTTACCGCCAAAGTGTTGATAATCAATAATAGTTCTAGTAGCTTTAATAACGAATGAACTTGTAGTTTGTGATTGAACCCAAGCGTTATAGTTTGTAAATGCTTGTGTTACACCTTGAGCGTCACGCGCAGTAGAAGCCGTTACAGCAGTTTGTTTATCGTCTACGTTACCAATAACGATTGCATAATTATCATTACTTGTTGGTCTTCCGCCAGCAATATTAGATGGAATAGTTACAGTATAAGTACCAGTAGCACCTTTTGATACTGTTAAACCACCACCGCTTGAAAATACGGTCCCGTTTGCACCATCGAAACTAATATAACCTTTTACTAATTGAACAATACCTGTTAACTCTGAACCATCGCCAGTGAACTTATCTGCATCTACAGTCCCTGTTACTGTAGCGTCACCGGCTACTGTAAGATCTCCATCAACGTCAACGTCGTTAAAAGTAACATCGTCATTTGTTCCAACGTCTTGACCAATAGTAATTACACCATCTACACCGTCATAAGATACTCCAACTCCAGGACTTAATGATGCGATTGCTCTTGCTTCTGTAAAGTAAAGGTTGTCATCGCCTTCGCTTAAACTATCTGTGTCGTGATTTGTTAATGAACTTACTGTACCATTTACGTTACCAGTAAATGTTGCTGGTACGTTGGCAGCTGGTCCACCGTTTTCGAAAATTTTGTTTCCTGCTGGATGGTAAATATCACCTGTAAAATCACCAACAAAGGTACCAGTAAAATCACCACTTGCTCCTGTTTGTACAACAAGGTTATTTGCAGTAAGTATTCCTGGCACTGTTAAATTCGTACCAATTTGAACATCAGCAGAAGTTACGAGACTTGGAACAGTTAATACGCCGGCAGTTGATAAAGAAAATTGACCGCCTCCGCCATTATTCATTTCAAAAGAAGAATCGCCTCCAGCAGCGTAACCAATATCCCAATTCGTTTGGTTATCAGTAAATCTTGCTTTACCTCCGCCAGAAGCGAAGGCAATTGTTATTCCGATTGCATCAGCAACTGGAGTAACACTAATTGGCGAGGCAAAAGAAACTGGAGTAGCTGGAGTCCTAGACTCAATTGTATCTGTGCTTACTTTAACTACACCAATTAGCTCGTTTGCAGTAAATTCTCCATTGAGAATTGCATCTCCGTCTGTGGTATCTGCCGTACCCGCTTGAGCAGTGATTGCAGAATCTCGGAAGATATTAACCATCTCATTAGTTTTATCAAACCAATTTTGAAATGTTTGTGTCGTAGCTATGTTTTGAATATTTGGTTTGGCCATTTATCTCTTCTCTATTTTATCTACCCTATCGCTCAGTCTTTTCAAACAGGCTTTAGCTTCGTTAAGTTCGCTTTGTAATCTATCTACTTTTCTATATAATGCTCTTTCTGATTTATATTTATTAAGAGCTTGTATATCAGTATTTATTACTGCTCCGCTGTCATCTCGTACTAAAGCTGGCTTGATCATGTCAATGCAATGCCTCTATAGTCTTTTACAAATGGTGCATTATGAATGCTGTCAGCAATTAAGTCAATTCTTATTGCAAACTTTCTATATCCAAGGAATGTACCTGCATCACTTGTATATGTTAATACACCGGTATCTTTGTTTGCATCTGCTACAGCATATCTATATTCTCTAAAGTCGTCTAAATTAGAAGATGACGAGAAGGTTTGTGCGCCTTCAATAGTTTCTAATTCAATCCAATCAATAGTATCTTCTGCAGAGCTATCTTGTGCATGTTGTGGTCTAATATAAACTTTAATTTCAGTTCCTGCTGGTCTATAACCTGTTAAGTACAGATTTAAATCTTCAGCATCTAAGTCTTCAGCTAATTCAACAGTCTTAGAAATATATTTAGATGTTGTAACAGTTGAATCTGTTACTTTAAATTGATATGCTAATAGCGTTGCTAATTCTAAATCAACAATTGGAGTCGAAGTAGAGTTAGATGAGTTAGTCATAGCCACATTAATTAAGAATGGTTTTGGATTTACAAAGTTGTTTGACCTAGAATAAATAACAACACCATTTTGAGTGAAGAAGTTATTATCACCAAACTTCATTGGCATATCATATGAATTAACAACGTTTGCTGGATCTGTAAACGTACCACTGATTGAAGTTGTTGTTACAGAATCGTTTGTTTTCTGAATTAATGGTTGTACATAACTTAAATTAATATTATCAACCGATCCAATTGTACCAGTTGTTGTTGAATCAAGACCTGTAAGAGTATCACCAGCAACAAATTTCTTAGACATAATCGAAGAACTTTGTTTTAAGTGAAGTGTAGATGCAGTATACTTGTTGTAATGTGAAATGATACCAGCAACAATTGGAATACCAGAAGATGTTGCGCCATTGAATGAACAAGGTTTATCTGTAGTCATTTCAGTAGCTGAATCAACACTTACAATTCTAAATATATCCCTTGCAGTATTACCTGAATTAATTACAAGAATATAATCGCCTGCTGCATAATCAGCAGTAAAGTCATTACCCGATTGAGTAATAATATTTGTTCCTTGTATCATTGAAACTGAATATCCTACATCAATTTGCTTATAAGCATATTCATTAATATTGAATCTTCCAGTCCAATCAGATAATGTTAAGAACTCGTGATCATCATTAGTAAGAGAAACACTACCTGTTGCAGCGTTAAAGTCGTGACGATATAAGTTAAACTTAATATCTTCGTCTTGTACTGATTGCCATGCTCTATTGTTTGTAGATGTGAATAGAACTCCATCACCCCAGTCCATTACAACTGCTTGACCTTGAGTAGGACCGGCAGTAAGATCATCACCACCAACTTTAGAAGTATAATGTAAGTAGTTTGGATCGTTAGCATCTGGCATAATTACCACTGCATATTCTTTTTCAACATCCATTCTAATCGGAGCATCAAATTGAACTTCTGTAACTGCCGAAGCGTCGTCTGATACACTTACTTCTGAAGGAGATAAATGAGTCTTAGAGAATGGTAAAATAATATTAGATGGATAACCATTAATAACTTCGCGTATTGTAATAGTAACACCGTTAATATTTGATTTACGTTTAAAGAATAAATCAACTTTAGATACAAAGATTGAATTAGATCCACGACCCATACCTTGTTTAATAAAGAATGTTTGAGCTAATGGATCGCCTCGTCTTGTTACCTGAGTCATACGAGATGCTAAGTTTCTTGATGTAGCAGTTTCTTCTGTACCAAACTCTGGCATTCTTGTTGCGATGGTTGCTTTGTTCTGTGTAATATTATATGCGTGATAAGCAATTTCACCTTTTGAAGTAGAAGCTGATTCAATACTTGAATATTGACTCACATCAACTGCGGTAAGTACTCTATCACCTACATAGAATTGACCTTGTGGAATTCTAAATACAGCTCTTAAAATACCGTTTGAATCGGTTGTAACTGCAGCTCCGCGATCTCCAACTTTTTGTACATTTCTTGCATCCATTGCAGCAGGAGAGCCTGGAGCAACATGTGCATTAACATCAACACCATCAAAGAAGAAGTAGTGTTGTGTACTAGGACGTAGACCAGAGATGAATACTTTAACGTTTCTTGATCTCATAAATGGTTGGAATTGAACGTTAGTAACAAAGTCACCAACTTGATCTAATCCACCATCGTTTACAGTAAGACTTGATATTGTACCAGCTTGAGTCCTAGGAGTAATTGTAGTTGTCGTTCTACCAGAAGTAATACTAGTTGAAGGACCGTTGGTAATTGGACCATCCCAGCTTGTACCAGTGATTGGTAATACTTCTTGTAAATCTTGGAATACACCCGCTAAATCAATTTCTAATGGTACTGGATTTTGAATAGTATCGTGAGCCATATCGTGGCTTGGAGAAATCTGAGCATTACCATCATATTTCCAGAAGTTAGATACACAGTTTCTAAAGTTTGTAGCATAAGGCTGACCAATTAACTTAACATTAGCATTTCTACTTAATGAAGCAACTTCAGCACTATTAACATCTGGGAATATAGTTGCGCCTGCGGCAGTACTATATTTAAGATCTATTGGGAATGTATTCAATGCAGGAGTAAGAATTTTCTTATCAAAATGAATAGCAGCTTTATAGTTAGGATCTTCTGTATTAGCAATATCTGCATCATTCATTGGATCTACAATGTAACCATTCTTAAATCTTGATAAACCATTTTCATCTAAAATTAATAGATTTTCTGAGCTTTGTTCTAATTGATTTAAACTAATGTAATATTCAAGACCTTCAATTCTTTTTTCGATCTTTTCAATATCACGCATTGTATAGTTTGGAGTACCGACTGATTTTACTTGTACAGCTGACGAGAACTTACCTTGCTCTGACGCTTCTTTTTGTGATAAGGCAGGATAACCAGGAATAAACACTGTTGAAACAATTAATTGATCTGATCCAACTTTAGGTGTAATTGGATTCTGGCTTTCTTCACCTTTAATAATTTGTGAGTTACCATATGAATCGAAACAAATAGCATCAACTCTTGATAGATAACTTTCAACGTCTGATGTGATTGCAGATTCCAATGCCGGTACTAAGAATGTACCAGTAAATGTTGGTGTAACACTTTGTACTGCGGCTGTTACAACTCCAGCTGCTCCTTGAGATACATCAGTATAATCAACATTTGAATCTTTATCAGCATATGGTCTAAAATCAAAACAATTTCTTAATTGATATAATTTACCATTAGTAGCTTTATAGCTTTCTAAATCAGATGATCTTACAAATCCATCTGGTAATGTTGCTGTATCGTCATCAATAGGATAACTATTAATGTTAAAGAAGTGTTGTCCTTGCGAAGTATTACGCTGGTAAACTGCAAGTTGTACAACTAATTGTTGACCATTTGCTGGTTGTGGACGACCTTGGATATATTCCATATATGATCGATCATAGAAATGGTCGTTTTGATTTGTGTGTAATTTAAAACTGTCGGTAAAATCTGTTCCACCAGGTCCAGTACTAACACTAATAATTTTGTATACATCAGGGAAACCTAAACTGTATTTAGAAGTAACAGTTGCAAAGTTAACTTTGATATATGGTTTAACTGATGTTTTAGGATGTGGTATTGCGTTCGTTAATCTCTTATTGAAGTATACCTCTGCACCACCGGCTGCTGCGCCTGGATCTAATGCAATAGTCATTACTGAATCTGCTAATGTTTTGGTAACACTTACTACTGAAATAACTGTATTTGTGGTATCGACTACGAGAATATCATCTTGATTTACTGCAAAGTCTTCGCCAACTGCAGCTGTAATTTCAATTTCATCATTAACTACAGATACAGCTTTTTGAGCTCTAACTGGAATAACCATATCGGTAAATTCTTTAATGTATGGAGTACCTGTATCGAAAACAACTGGTGACTTATTAATTTCTCTTACTTTGTCATTTGCAGCAACTGTGATCTCACCGGCAGATCCAACAATTTTTACAACTTCATCAAAGTTATTAGGTAAGAGCATTTTAACGCCCATTAAATATACTCGAGTAGGTGTAAGGTTTTTAACGTATGCCTTACCAATCGTACCATTTACTGAGTTTTTAAGATCTACTATTGCATAGTTAGTATCCACTGTACCAGAAATAGCTACTACATTAAGATAAGATCCATAATCTATACTTGTTGCTTGGTTAGGTTGAATCGCAGTATTAGCGACATCGTCAATTGCAAAATCTAATTTACCACTGTTTTCTACTCTGAAACCTTTAATATAAGCCGTGCCTTTACCAACAAGAGCAGTAAGCTCATTGTTTCTTCGGTCCATATCAACTTTAAAGTTTTCTAAAACATAGTTACCTGATTCTTCGTATGTTCTTTTTGCCATTTCATCAGCAATAGAATTGAACTGAGCAACGTCACGTAAAGTAACTGCTGAGCCATTTTGATAACGAATCAATGTAAAGAATACAGGATCTACGTCTGCAACTGCAGTATCTTTTACAACTAATTTTGGAACCATTGAAAGTCTATCAGCACCAGGTGCATTTTCATTCTGCGACCCGTTTGCATTATCATACAAAGTGTTATCTTGTAATGAACTTACTAATAATTCGTCAACTTCATAACCAACTGATAAATCATCAGGTTGATCGTTGTATTTTGATACAACTAATGTTTGATCTTTTGTAAATAGGAAATGACCTTTTTGGAAAATAACACCGGCCGATGCTCTAATACCGAATGATTTACCAACAGGATCATTTTGTAATGTTACGTTAATTTGCCATAAAGCAGCGTCTGCTCCAGATCCGCCTTCTTGTAATGCGCTAACTAAAACTGAACCGTTATAAACATATTTCGTAATTGTTAATGCTTCACCAGTTTGGAAACGTTGAACAGCACCATTTGTATTCAAATAGTTAATAAAGAAAGTATTAAGATCTGGTGGTCTTGTTTCAAAACCGCGAGTAGCAGCAATGATATTAGCTTTAAGACCAGCAGCATTTGATACCTCGTATACAACATCGACGTCTGTTACTAAGCCGTCAATAATTGCTGTACTTGGACCAGATACGTATGATTCAACATCGAAGTCAGTTTTATCGGTTAACCTTACAAATTCTAAACCGTTAAGGTTAGTAAAGTTACAACCTTTAATAATAGTACCTTCCTGGTAGATATTATCTCCGAATTGCTCTACTTGATTTTGAAGAATTGATTGAAGTTGAGTCAGCTCTCTTGCTTGTACAGCATATGCTGGCTTAAACAGAATCTTATAGAACTGCTTTTCGACATCAAAGTCATCAAAATATGGTGCAATATTTAAATTTGTATTAATAGGCATCTATTTGAGTTTCCTTTAAAATTCTAAGACCAACTTATATTCTTCTCTTGAACTTTCAGCCCGATTTAACGGGAAAAAGTCTTCCATAAAGTATACTGTTCCGGATCTTTGAGTATATCTTGATTCAATAACATTATTAGCTACTGGTATATTTATCTGTATTCTTTGTCCTGTTGCATTAATCAGGTCCTTATCATAGTCTAATGATATGTCATTATTAGCACTATTTATTTGCGGTCCCATATAGTTACAGATAAAGACTGTATTGGAACTTGCTTGTATATCATGTATACGACCACTAAAAGTGATGTTATTATTTATATCGACCTGAGTAACAGTTGTATCTACTTCAAACTTTCCATAATCATCGGTAATAATTTCTATTCTATTATCAAATACTTCAGGTGAAGCAGTGTTTGCTGTTTCTGGGTCAGGCGTAAATTCTGGATTCTTTACAATTCCAACAGCAGAATAACTATTAGATTTGCCAATTTTATTATTGTCTGTTTCTGTAATGTATGCATATAATAAAACGTGTCTGCAATGCATTTCATCAATAAGATTAAAACCGTGATAACCTAATGGAGATAATACTGGTCTTAATGTTGCTCTTACATCGACAGGATTATCATCTTCATCTGGTTCAAAATCAAAAATAGGATCGACAATACGAGCTGTAATATTATTATAGTTTGAGCCTGTTTCTAATAATTCGATATTAGTAATTGTACCTTCTACAACTCTTGGAATAGCAACAGCACCTTCGCCATCACCTAATATTTCAACCGTTGGTACGATTTTAAGTGTTGAGTTAATAATAACGCCATCACCTTTTGGATCTCCAACAACTCTTAATCTTACTACTCGAGCTGTTTCATCATAGGTAGAACTATCAACAACGTATGTATACGCAACGTTATTTGGAGTATTTAAATATATTGTCATACCAGCATAGTAGTTAGAAATCTGGCTTAGGAAAGAAGATTGAATTACAATTTCACCATTATTACCTGGAGGACCAACCACGATACCACTTTCTAATGTAGGATAACCTGCATTATCAATATAGTTTTCTACAAAAATATCAGAAACTTCTGAACCTGTAATGACGTTATTAGCATCTGCTTCAGGATCAGGATTAATTTCAAATGTACCAACTAAAGGAATAAAACCAGAAGCATTATAAGCTTCAAATTGTTGCTCAGTTAAATAATACATAAACTTCCAAACATAACCGTCTGGCATTCTGTAAATCTGATTTTCAGTTGTTGGATTATAATTTGGTGGTACTGTAGAAAGAGCACCATTATTATTTGAAAGGCATTTATAAATTCTGTAATCGCCTGAATCGTTATTTGTAGGACCCACAACAGAATAAAAGTTTGACTGTTCTAAGTCAATAAGATCATCGTACTGAGTATATAATGCATCTTTTTGCCAAGGATAATATTTAATCATAAACTTAATATCAGAGTTAAATACTTGCTTGCCGAAAAGAATGCTTTCTTTAAATTCCATCTTCGAGTGCAGTGAGTTAACAGCAGGAATACGATTCAACTCGCCGATAACGGTTGAAGAAATCATAAAATAGAACTCATTATCGAGAAGTTCTTGATAGAAATCTCGAGTAATGTCGTTCTTCATCGTTGTAGTTAAAATTTCTGGCATTTCACTTAACCCTAGCTTTTGTAATATTTATAAACACTTTTAACCTCTTCTGCGAATACGTTGCCGTGGATAAACTGTTCCTGATTCCGGCCTCGCATTAAAATTCTTTTGTGGAAAACTATTTCCCGATACACTTCTTTGATTTATCCAACGCAACATTCTATTGGGTGCACCTTGTAAACTGTCTCTATCCATAGGATCATCAGTTCCGGTGTCTGCCATTAAATCTTTATTAGAGTTATTTATTATCCATTCTTGCGCCTGAGCCTGATTCATGTTAGGCCAAGATTCTGCAAGAATAGCAAGTACACCAGCAACCTGTGGTCCAGCCATACTTGTTCCTTGATACTTACCTAACTGATACGTACTATTTCTTGGATCAGCCGTACCGCCTGAATGTAAGCTACTTTGAATACCTTCGCCAGCAGCATAGACATCTACTTGAGTTCCACAATTACTAAAGTTAGCTTTATCTTCATTCTCATCATTTGATAAAGCTCCAACATTAATACTTGCGGCTAAACCTGCAGCTGAGCCAGAACCTCGGTGTAAAAAATTAGTAAAAGAATTTCCAAGAAAATCTAATGTATATTCATTATCATAATCTTGATCTCCAGATGCAGTTGTTTTCCAACTCGCATTTCCAGCAGAACATACAATAATAATACCATCAGCAATTGCGTCTTCCATATCTGCATTTCTTGAATCGAACCAGTTAGGAATAGTCATTGATAAATCAGCGTTTGGAGCGTAACAACCTCTTGCTTGCAATTCAGCTTGATTTAAAGCTGCGCCATAAGTATTAGATGTAGCACCACGATAAGTAATCTGATATATATATCCAAATCCATTTGTACCAGGTGTTGTAATTGATCCATAACTATTATTTGTAATTGTTGGATTACGTCGACCAGTTTCTGGATTAATAGGTTTTGTATTGTGCCATTGTCTTATATAGTCCCATATCCTTGTACTTGATAAACTATTTGGATTTGTACCATATGGACTAATGTTATAAATGTTAGCATCTCTTGCCCAACCCTGAGAATTACCTGCTACTGTTCCTGCACAATGGCATCCGTGATTATTATCATCTTCGTCAGTTTCATCTGTATACAAACCACTTCTATCATAAGTGTATGTACCATTTGAACCAAATCCTAAAGCACTTGTTAACGAAAACCAATTAAATTGATTAATTCTTGAAGCGCCGTTTGCTGCTGGTGTATAATATGAAGGACCGGTATCATTATCCCTAAAAATATCTCTTAAAACAGCAAAGTCTGGTTTACTTAACACTGGTTCAAAATATGATTTAAATAGGGCGTACCCTTTCGGATTATTAGTTAACATTCCAGATGGAGTTTTTACTGAGTCAGACCATTCCGGTGACAGTGATCCGCCATCCCAAAAAGTACTCATATCCCACATTGACCAGTTCATCAAATACATATATTCTTTATAAGCTACCTCAGCTGCCTCATCCACTGTTGCCCAATCGGATGCATAACCAGACGGATCAAAAAATCCGCCATCAATAGCTTCTTTCATAGCAAGGTGCAATTCTGTTGTTTGCCAATTAGCATTATTAGTTGCTAACCAATTCACAGCTGTTGCAGATCCCGGCACCGCACCCATAATACCAAACAAATGTATTGTGTGCATAAGATGTTCTACAAGTTCTTCAATATCTCTATCACCAACCGATGGGCTTGGCCCGCTAATATTAGCATACCAAACCATATCGTTATGTACGTGGTCATCTAAAAAATCTACGTATCCTGCATACTGTGCAGCGCCTGCGTCTGTTAAAAAGTTTGGACTATATTCAGAACCACCACCGTATGCAATTCTTTGAACGGCAGGAAGTCCTGCGTGTATAGTTCCTGTAGCGCCTTGTAATGTTTTAATTAAATTGATTTGATGGTCTACATTAATAAGAGGATATGTTGGATCAATTAACAATGTTACCATTTTGGCAGTTTTTTCTGCCCACATATCAGGTACTGCGGTTTGACCTCCAACTGCGCCCGCAACAACCATCTTTAAACCACGAGCTGTTATTTGTCTATCAAATACTGCTCCATTAGATGAGTCATTTACAAGTGCACCATTTGAATAATCTATCCCAGTTCCAATTGCTGCAAATTCTGGGTGGGCAGGATTAATATGACCATCTACAATTACAACATCAACATTTTTACCTGAAGCAGTAACTGTTAGCGTATCAGTTATATTTGGACTACTACCGTCAGAGCCCCAGTTACTTCTATTTGCTTCTTCGGAATGTCTAAGCAAACCCCAGTTTACGTCGTCTACATCTGTAAACCAATCTTTAGAAAACTTTTCAGTTACTTTCCAACCAGCAGGACGCGTTGTGAGTTCTATCATTTCTACGAGTTCAACAGCTCTTACTCTATCGTCTTGTTTAATGAGCATTGCTTCAGCATGTTCTAACATGTAATGAGTGTTACGACTTATTTCTCTTCTATGGGTAAGCCCGACCGCTCTGTTTGGAATAAACAAATCACCGCCTTCTGTTTCCATATCATCATAAAAAGATTCTAAATCTTCTCTATTATGAAGTGTGATGATCCATTCCTGTAGCATTTATTAAGCCTCTAACTGAAGAACATTAAGTGTTACTGTAATAGCCGTTGTGCCACCGCTTTTATTTCTTACTTTAACAGGTATGTTTGTTGTTGGTGTTGATTCTAAATTATAACCAATTACACCAGGAGAGATCATTACTGTTTGAGCTCCGGTTGTAATTACTTCTGCAATAATACCTGAATCTGGAGCAGGATCTGTAGTTTCTAATCTTGAATTATCTGCACTACGTGCTGTGTTGGTAGCATAAATTGTTACCCAAGCTGCAGCTGATGTTGTGATTGTATATAATCCGTATCCTTTAAATCCTGTAATATCAATATCTGTTGATACTCCGTTTGCAATAGAAGCTGTTGCGGCTGACTTATCTGAACGAGATGGTAAACCACCTCCGCCACCAACTTCTGATTGATTTGCTAATCTTACCCAAGAACCTGAGTGAGCAAAATATGCTGCGCCTGTTCCATGTACGTGTGCAAACATACCGTGATATGTTGAAGCACTTGGTAAATCGCCTTCTGCAGAATATACGTTACCAAATAATACTTTATTGCCACCCATATCTAAATCTGCGCCAACTACCGCTGCAATTGCGTCAGAATCTGAATATGAAGCGCCTGAACCTGCTTGATCTACCCACGCATAATCAGATCCATTCCAACTTAGAATTTTTCCTGATGGAGTAGATGAATTATTTAAATGAGCGTCTACATCAGCATTTGCATATGATCCACCGCCACTTGCTGCAGCAATCCAATCATAATCACTACCATCCCAGGATAAAATTTGACCTGAACTTGCAGTAGATGTATTTAAATGTACGTCAACGTCAGCATCTACATATGCTGAACCGCCGCCAGAACCACCAGCAGCAAAAGAGAAAGTACCGTCGCCGTTTGCCGTAAGCACCTGCCCATCTTCACCGTCTTCAATATCGAGATCTAGTAATGTTAAATCTCCAATATTGTCATACAGTTCAGTAAAGTTAGCATTGGTTTTCGACATGGCTGAACGAATTGGATCACCCGTTCCGTCATTGGCTTCCTCGCCTATGTTAATTATTAATTTAGCCATGTGTACTCCTATAAGTTTTATATAGCTTTAATAGCTTATTTATTTAACCGTTATCGACAGTAAACGTAAGTGTATCGTCTACTGTATATACAAAATTGTCTGCCCTAACTGTTTGGTCGCCAGTATCTTGATTAGGACCAACAATAGGATCTCCACCTTTAACATAATCATCTTTACGTATTATTTGGAATCGAGATGAGACCTTAGGACCTGTTGTTTGTTCGTATGAAAATCTACCAAATAGTTTAGATCCTGCAAGGTGCATTGTATCTTTTACAACCTTATCATATTTCTTTTGATCTACCGTTGATTTAATTACATAAGAATATTCTTGATAGTAATCACTATCTTGAACCTTCATATCTGAATCATAGTATTTAAATACTTTATCGATTGGATCAGTAAAATAACCATTGATATGAGAGCTTTTGCTTCCCCAGAATCCAGCTGTAATACCTTGTGTCCTTGCACTTAATATTCCACTTGCTTGAATTTCATCGAGATCATTAGTTAAAAATACAGTTTCTCCATCAATATAACCAAAGCCAGAGTTTCTTATTTCTGCTGCTTTAATTCTTCCTTCAGAGAATAATGTTCTGTTTTCAATATCGGCATTTAATCCAAACTTTTCAGAACCATAATCTCTATTAACTGCTAATATATCGTATTCATTACCTTTATGAACAAACTCTGCATTGGCTGCCGCTGTTCTTAATCCATAATAACTATATGGTGTAACATATAAAATACCAGCATCATTATCAACTTTATTAATAACAGCAGTAGTACTCGTTAATGCTTGGGTAATTGTATCGCCAACTGAGAATGAGGCAGAGAAATTATCAACAATAATAATTTGATCGTATCTTTCAAACGCTGCCATTTGTTCATCTATTGCAATACTAAATGTATCATTAACATATTCTGAACCAGGATTTATATTTTCAAAAGATTTAATAGTACCAATATCAAATGGTGTTAAATCGAATGCTTGATTTAAAGGTGTTGAAAGAGTTACTGGAGAAGCGGTACCTGACATTGGAATTAATGCCGGTGGAACTGCATTATAATCAGATGAGTTAATTGGTACTGCAGTAAAGTTTCCAACAATATCTGTAATTAAAGAAACACTTTCAATGTTTTCTAACTCTTCTACTTTAACGTCAGTTATAACTCCTGTGTTTGCATATAAAGCACCAGGTGAAGAGTTATTTACTGCCGATACACCGAATATATCTCCGGTTCCATCTTCAGGATCATATGCAGTAATTGTAAAGTTATCAGGATTTCCGTTTTCGTCTTCGCGATTTATTGTAGAAATTGGTCTGCCAATTGCAAATGTATCGCCAGGTTCCATTTTAACGCCAACTGCAATAGAGTTTTGGCCTATAACTGTACCTTCATTACCTTGATTATCTCTTAATACTTCGAGTTCTCGGAATCTAAAATCTTCGTTTGGTAAAACAACAACTAAATCTGATACTAATAATTTTGTATTGTCAATTGTATAACCGAATCCACCGTCTTTAATAGTATAATCAACTGTACCAGTAAATTCAGTTTGCAATTCAGTTACAATCGCAGTACCGCCTTTACCGTATTCTGATTTAATATTAAAAATATCACCAACGTTATTACCTGTGGTTCCACCATAATCTAAATCGATTGCAATTTCATTTGCTGAACCATTTAATTTACCAAAGGCAACATCTTCGCTTCCGATTCTACACATAATATCATCGAACTTAACGAATGTTCCTTTTGTTCCTGTAATATAAATGATAGGTGTTAATGTACCATTTAAATAAACAAAGTTAATTTTATCTACGATAGCTTTTGCTTTAGAAATAGATCCATAAATGTTTCTACTTAATAAATCGTTATATTCATATCTTGATCCTAATCTCGATACAAAACTATTATTATTTGGAAGGATTTGTAAGTAAGTACCGGTTTTCCAAATAGAATCAGATGCTTTTAACATATACTTTGCAGGATACATTACTTGAATGTCTTCTTTATAGAACATTCTAAAGAATAATATTAAACCTGCTTCTGTACCTTTTCGACGATATAAATCTAAAATATTACGTATAACAAATTTTACTGTTTTATCATCTTCAATTGGCGGCATATCTGCCATATATTTCTTCTTAAAGAAAATTAACATTTCAGAAAGAGTCGTACCAACATCTCTATATTCAAATAACCTACGTGAGTTATAAACACCCATATTAGGCTGGGTTTCTACGAACTTATAATAATGTTCTACCATTGCAACTAGTTCAGACCCAAACTCTCTATAATAAGCAGGGAACTGTTGCGCGATTTTAAACGCGATATTCTTTTCGACTAGATTAACGGTATTATCAGCCATTTACTTAACCTCTACCATATTGATTGTTACATCATCGTCAAGTATAACAAAGATTCTTCCTGCAGGTGATGCAATATCATCATTGGCAGTAGTTACCATAATGCGTATTCCTGAACCTTTATAATTTGTTACTTTAAAGTCGACCAAGTTAATCTCACCAGTTTTATAGTTTACAGTACCAGCAATTGGTTTAACAATTTGTGGATTTGCCAAATCTGAGGTGACAATCTGCATATTACCTAAACCATCATCTTGAAGATATGAATCAACTCCATTAAATTCAAACACTCCACTTACAACGGCAGGTTTATAATCTGTAAATCCGTTTGAATCTTTGAATGGATATGGTTTAACAAGTTTTGCATAGAATTTAAATGATGGTGAAGATGAGATATTTAATGCCGGCGAATAAACAACATATGGACATACATTTATTTCGTTACTTAAAATTGCAATATCAGTAGCATCGATGTTTGAAGATAATTGAGATAGTCTTAATGTAGTATCAAAGTCATCTAAGTACGTAGTATTATATGATGATACTGCAGTTCTAATATTTGCTTCAAGTTCTCCAGCAGATTTCTTAGTAACTTTAGAATCGAATGAAACGTTTGCTTCAACACAACCGTAAATAAATTCTGATGCAATAAATACTGGCTCAATACCAAGTGGGCTTTTTTCTTTTAAATATTTAATATATGCCGATGCAAGAACAGAAGATAAACCTTCTCTTCCTTCGCCTAGGTAAACTGAAATAGCAACTTTACCAAACTGTGGTGGATCTAATGTTTCACCACCATACGCTGCAACTGAATCAATCTCTGGGAAGTTTTGCTTTAATAAGATTTCATAATCATTAGTTGTAACTGCTCTTTCTTGAATTTGTAAAGACTTAGGAGCAAAGTAACGAATGTTTTCTAATGTTTCTCGGTCTGCTCCACCCTGAGCTATATCTTTAGTAAGACACTCAATAGTTGCGGTAGGACTTACTGAGCCAAGATTAAACGCTTCCGCTCCATTTGCTTCGGTGCCTGATGTAATACGATATCTTACTCGAATATCTTCGAATGCTTCGGGCTGTAAACCAAATACGTTATTACCAAAGTAAACTGTATAACGACCATCGTAATATGGTTCTACATAGAATACTTTATCTGTTGGTCCTACACCAAATAAATCATCTTTACGAATAAACTTATTTGCATCTTCTGTTGCTTCAGCATCTACGAATACTTCGATTGAATCTGTATCTGCGTTTTCGTTTGTAAGAATAACTCGTAGAATACCGTCATCACCAATAAAATAACCTTCTCTTTCAAATGATGATAACATTTCACCTTCAAAGATTTCTACATTTTCCGCAACAAATGTTCCAACGTCAGTTTTACGAGCAACATATGTTTTATCGTTTACAAAGTTAAATTGTTGTCCTTGGAATGAAGTAGTGAAATCAGAATATGCAGGAATTGTAACTGTTTGACCCACAATAGTTGTATCAACAATAGTAACTGTAACTAATGCTCTGGCTGATCGTCGTGATCTTGGTAGATAATTAAGTTCTTTTGCATGAGACATCACTGAGTTTTTTAACACTGCTGAATCTAAGAACATTTCATTAACTGCCATATTTGTATAGAAGTTATTTTGGTATGTGTTATAAGCCAAGACATCCAAGAACACTGACATGTTCGAACCTTCAAAGTTATAATCCTTGAACTGCGTCTGGCCTTTCAGATAGTTTTTAAATTGGGCTTTGATTGATTCAAAATCCAACTCTGAAATATTTAATTTAGCCATTTATCGTGTCCTCTCTAAGAATACATCTAGCTTAATCGGCTGCTGTACGTTTGTTATATAAAATACAATCTTGACTCGGACTGTATTATCGTCTATATTGGAAGTTGCTGTTACATCAATAAGTTCTGCTCTTGGCTCATATAATTCAATCGTGTTCCTTACTTGGTTTTGAATTAATATTAGAACTGCTGGTGTAATATTTTCGAATAATAAAGCATTAATATCGCCACCAATATTTGGCTGCATTAATCTTTCGCCACGGTCTGTAAGTATAAGATTTTTAATAGATTCTTTAACAGAATCTTCATCTTTCCAAACTGTTATATCTGAGGATACAGGACTAATCTCAAGATTCTTCTTAAAATCTTGATATAAATTAATTTTTTTAGTTTTAGCCGTAAATACGTTGGCTACCATAATTAGCTCCTGTTATCTTCTGAACGTTTGTCCCAGAATTTTGATCTGCCTACATCCAAATGTATGGCTTTATCATGTAATCCTATTCCTCTAAATCCTTCTTTTCTTGCTAAAAGCTCAAACTCTCCTAATCGTTTAGGATCAAATCCTTTCCAAGTTAAAAGAACTGCATTACCATGTGTATAAGCTGTTGATTTATCTCCACCTATTTCTTGATTATATTGAACGCTTGTAAATCCTTCTTTTAAAATCAACTTGCCATTAATTACATTTTCTTTTGTAGCTCTCTTGTGCAATCGTAAAAGCATAACCCTTAAATCTATATTAAGCATAGTCCAGCCTTCTGCAGCTGGTTTCATATCAAACACCCAATCGCCATCTACTTCTAATCTTGAATCATCACCAAATACAAGAGCGTCGAAATCAGGTAAGTCTCTATATTCAAATGCAGAAATTGGTCTAAAATTGCCTGCTAAAGTAAATGCGTCTCTTGCTTTATTTATTTGTTCTCGTCTTGCCTCTTCGGATAATCTTGCAGCTCCGCCACGTATTGCTTCACCAGTAATCCTATTAGATGCGTTTGATAATGTATTAAATACTTCGTCATATCTATTAGCAAAATCATTAAGTGGATCTTTTAAACCATTAAGCAGTCCTTCAATACCCGTTGCAAGTCCACAAAGGCGAGATATTAAAAACATAATTTCTTCTATTGATGGATTTTCAAATAATCCTACTGCGTAATTAATTAAGTTTTCAATTTTGTCTGTTATTCTCTTTGCTTCTTCTGGTCCACATACTGTTTGTAATGCTGTTTTCTTTTCTTCAGTATCTGCAACTATTTTTGCTTGAACAGGACTTGTAATTGGACCAGTAATTGCTTCAACATTAAAGTTAGATATAGATCTACAGACTTTTTGAATAGTCTTTTCGATCATCTCTTTAATTTTCTTTTTAATTGATTCAATTAATGCTTTAACTTTAATCTTCTCAAACAATGCTTTAATAGGATCTTCGATATTTTTAATCTTTTCAATAAGTGCAAATACATCCTGTAATACACCATCAATAGTATCAAGTAAATCAAAGAATCCATTAATTGCTGCAAAGATATTATTAAACAATGAACAGAATCCACCAAGAATACTTGTACTAAAATCACCGTTATAATAACCGTCAAGTTCAGATAAGAATCTTGGACCATTTGCATTTGAAGATTCAATTGCTGTTGCGGGAGTATAATTAGAACTTTCAAAGAATGATGCAACTTCTAAAGCAGTAAGCGGACCTTTTGCAATTCTAAAATTAAGAACTTCATAATCATTTCCGTTATTAGCTGCTAAAGCATCAAGTGTTGATTGTCTTTTAAAGAAGTCAGCATTTATTTTATCTACGGCTTCATAAAATGTTGTACTACCGTAAGTTTTAACCATACTACTTAAAGAATTTCCGTTAGTATCTCCTTCAATAGTACCTTCAAACTGTTTTCTGAATGTTTCTATTTGAGCAGTAGTAAACTCTCCTCTGCCATTAACTGGATTACCGATATATGGTTTTGCTTGTTTATTTAAACAACTTCTACAAAGACCTTTTCCTGGTTTACATTCGCAAGCCATTATCTTACCAACCCTCCACTGCCAATATTATCTCCACCCGATTTAACTTCATCAAGTACATTTAAGAATTGCTGTACTGAAGTAAGAGATCTATTGCCTGCTTCATCACCAGCATATTTACTCTTACCTGCGTTTGGACCTGTTACCAACGGTAATGATGCCCATTCAGATGCAAGGTTATTTGCA
Organism: Rhodobacteraceae bacterium Water-Bin34; assembly: GCA_900197625.1. Classification (GTDB taxonomy): domain Bacteria; phylum Pseudomonadota; class Alphaproteobacteria; order Rhodobacterales; family Rhodobacteraceae; genus Amylibacter. The sequence continues at coordinate 40,966 of FZLS01000012.1, forward strand.
AATTGTTCTCTTGACATTGTACCATCAAGGAATTTACTTAAACCTCTTTGGTCAAGAAGAACAATAGCCATCTTGTCTTGATTTTCTGGACTGAATAAATCAGAAGCAGGTATACCAGCTCTTGTATATAATGGATTACCTGGCCCAGTGGTAGAATCATTATTATAACCTCGTAAAGTATCTTCCATAATTTGATAACGACCTGATGCTTCTGATAGTTGAGTTTGATCAATGCTTTCTTGCCAATCTAAAACTTCTTGTATAGTCATTTTAGTAAGAGGTTTAGCTGGATATAATGATCTTGAAACAAGTCCTGATATATCGTCATAGCCTTCTGATTCTTTATTACCAATAAAATCAAGTAGTGGCGTAGCTGCAGTTTGAGTTGCTGCAGTAATTTCAGAAAGTACTGGTTTTGCCGGGAATTGAGATCCTCTTGTTTTTGCAGAGTAACCTGAACTACCTAATGAACCCATATCATAACGAGGACCAATAGATGTCTTTTTACCAACAGGCTCTGGAGCTTCAACGCCGCCTGCTCCCCAAGCAATTTCTGGTATTGCTGATCCAGGAATAAATGGTTTTTGCATTATCGGTGGTATCGCAAATTTTGGTGTTATAACTGCAGTAGTAACTGCTGCAAGAGATGGTCTTGGTGGAACAGGTGGTGCAAGATTAACCATACCAGAACCAACATTAACAATTGGTCCACCAACGTTTGTTTGTACTCCACCGTTAATTGCCAAATCTATTCCAGCATCAATGTCTGTATTAATACCCGACGATATAAACGAGCTTCCAACTGATTTTACGTTCCAAGTTGTTGCTAACTGATTAATTGCTAATGCACTTACGTTCATTTCAGCAATTGCTTGAATATTAACTTGTGTATTACCGCGTAAATGTAATTTATCTGTAGCATCTACTTGAATTTTTTCTGCCTTAATTGAAATAGCACCATACTTTGGAGGGAATCCACCACCTACAAGACCTGTAGATATATTTGTTTCTTTTGCAGATTTAATAGACATTGTACCAACATTTGCGTCAAGTTTAACATCCGCTCCACGTACCTGAGCTTGTTCTGAAGCATTAATTGTTGCTTGTCCACCAACTGATAACATATAGTTACCGTGTACTTGTGTTTGTAAGTCACCTTCGACTTCTTCGATCTTATTACCTTTTACATAAACATATGAGTTGCCTAAAATAGTAACTGTACTCATACCGCCAACAACGACATGTTGTTTTCTATCCATTACATCATAATGATCGCCTTTAGTTTTTTGCGTAGTAGTACCACGATCATCGATTTGAATAAAGGAACCAGATTTATGATGGATCATAATTCTTTCTGCTCCAGGAGTATCATCTAATTCGATAGTATGAGAACCTGATTCAATAACTTTATTATGTGGATATTCAGTATCGTATGCTGCTCCTGGCTCATCCCATTGATATTCAGTACCACCAATAGGAACATTAACTGCTCTACCCATTTCTTGTTGAAGAACATATGAATCTTGAATATATTCACCACGGGATAAATCGCTATTTGATGGTTTACCTGAGTCTTCAGGACCCGAACCTTTTGATAAAAGATCTCCATCCTTTGGAGGAATCCATCCCCAGCCAAATTTCTTTGGATCAATTTCATCTATTGCTTGTGTTGGAATAAGCCCAAGTATCATTGGTTGTTGGGCATCTCTACCGTCTAAGAACATTCCATATACCCAAGAGTTAACCTTAGGAACTACGTTTGGATCATATCCACCTTGAGCAACAATAGCCCAAGGAAGCATATCTGTGGGAACCTCATCAACTGTTCCGTGTACTCCAAAGGCACGAACTCTCACTCTACCTTCTAATCGTTGGTCAACATTTCCTTCGATTACACCAATAAAAAATAGTGGATTTCTAATTCCTGCGCCGTGTTCATGCATTATATATTTACTCCAATATCGGCAGTTTCACTTTCAATTAATTCTTCTTGGCCACTATGGTCAAACTTAACAATATTAATAGTTGTATGTAAAGTACCTTCAGTCATTTTATGATTTGTTGATTTAATCATATATCTGCCTGATAATGTATCGTTCATACTAATTACAGAATCAACACCGTCCAAAGCTTTTATTTCTAACATTATAATTTGACCTGGTCGTAAATCTAATCGACCTTTTAATTGAGCCATAATGTTTGTATTATGAAGATGGTGATAATAAGAAACTCTGTTATGTACAATATCAGCAAAGCGCTGATCATGTTTAATATTAGATGGACTATCACCGTCTCCATTATAATCTTTAAATACCATAAACGTTCTTGCGTTTTCTTGTTTAAACGTATCTTTTCTAAACTTTTCGGTATGTGGATTATCTTTTATTTCTCGAGGCTTACCAGTCATATCAACATATGATGTTTTTGAGAAATCAAACATTGAATCTGTTAATCTCTTTTTAAGTAAATCAACTTGAATAACTCTATTTACATATGCTCCTGAAGTTAAATCAGTTGATGTATCAATACCTTTTGATAAAACTTGTAAATCTTCTATTCGATTAAATTGCGCCTCTACGTTTTTAGCATCTAAATCTACAACTGGCGCATAGAATAATTTTTCAATATTAAGTTTATCTTCAGCATACAAATTATTTGCTCTTTTAATAAAGAATTCGTCTGTGCAAAAATAGAAATCTTCAATTGTCTCAAAAAATCTAAATGTTTGAGAAGGTGTTGAAGGATTATATGATCTTGATGCTGCAAAGTACATTGCTTCAGATGGTTCTAAATCTGGAATAATAAGTTGCGTTTGGTTTTTTGTTTTCTGAACAAAAAGAGATCTATCGGGATCGTCTTGAGATTTGCCATCTTTAATTAAATCATAAACTTTAGTTTCATAAGGAAGTGGTATTTTAGATTTTTTTAATTTTGGGTCTACAATATCGGCTGGTCTTAATTTAGCATAGCCTTTAGTAAACATATCATGCGCCATAGCATCTGGAGTATTAAGATAAGATGTGAGAATTTTTCTGGTAGACGCGTTAAATGACTGCTTTGAAACAAAATGAATAGTATATGTTACAGCATTAGAACTTGGCCTTGGCATAATATTAGATACTCTATGCACACGTGCAGCAATGAATACTTCTGTCTTAAAATCCATTCCAACTAAAGTAAGGTTTAATGTTTCTTCGCCTCTAATGGGCATACCTTCTAATACATTAGAAGAATCAAGAATATTAATGCTCCCACTATAAGCAACGGCATCCATAGACTGATTAATCTCAAACCCATAAACATAGTTTGATGATAAATCTCGTCTAGTATTACCGTCATATGAAATAAGCTCTACTCGAGTTACTTCGACTGTTCCGGGATTAAAATCGTCCATTTACCTGTCTTTTATTTTCCGTGCAAATTCTTTTGTGATAAGTGGCAGATAACCTTTATCAATAAGGAATATTTCTTTTTTGTTTTCGTTTTCGGCCAATTCTTGATCGTAAACTTTCCATTCTTTCCACTCTTCAGGAATGATTCGTTTAATAATAATCTTACGACCTTGTTCAGTTCGTAGAATAATGCGATCTTCTTTACGCAAATAAATCGTTTGGAAAGATTCTGGCGCTAATTTTACTATGTCTACTGCCATCTTTTATACAACCTTATAGTAATAGATAATGTTATCACCATTATCGTCTTTTGTCCATTCAACAACTTCATCACCGACTTTACCAGATTCTTCTCTATACTTTTCTACTAAATACGCGTTAAAATCAGCTTCTGCCATTGGCCACTGATGATAAGGATCAATAATATTATTTGATATATTAACTAACCAAACATAGTCTGGCGAACCATAATAAGCGTTTGCAACATCTTCTGCTCTATAACCTTCTTTAACTGTGTAAGGTAAATATAGCATAGGATTAGAAGTAACAAAATTCGTAAAACTATTTCTACGAGTAATATCTTTTACCTGCACACCTTCATAATTTATTGTTGGAAATTTTGAAAAATATTTCATTATGCAGTCCTTGAATTATTTTGCGCGGGATATTGACTTGGATCAAAGTTTATTGCAACTTCTTCTTCATCCAGTACTGCGCCGTCAGTTTGTAATGATGGAGCACCATAATCTTGAGCTGTTTCAATTTGCAGTTCTTGTAGATTTAACGATATTTGAACTCCGGCTGGTCTTCCTCCTGCCATTACTGCCAATGTTCCGCCGGCAGCATAGTCAACAGTCATAGAAGTAACCATACAAGGCTTAAACTTCATATAAAATGTATCATCAACGCCAATAAGAAATATCTTACATGTACGTGGAAACTTTAAGAAAGCCTTTTTAATACCTTCAGATCCTGTACCAATATCTACTGCTTCGGGTAATACGTTTAACTTTAAGGCTTTAATAACATCTTGAATTCTTTGAGAATCTCTTGGATTATCTGGATATAGGTCCCATTGAAAAGTATGAGTTCTAAGTGATACACCTTCAAATGAAATTGTTTCTCTTGGGTTTAATGATTGACCAACCGACAGATTTACTGCTCCAGCTAAACTATCTGGAATAAATTTAGATAACATAAATCTAGTCATACTTGCTGCATCGGCTGTAGATGTTTCAGTAATACTTTTTATTAAATTATTTATTGCGCCACTACTTCCGCTCGTGGCTGAAGCGGCCATTGCACCCATATTTTGTATTGCCTTTGGAATTTCTTTAATAGAACCTCCATCTCCTTGAGATGCTTTTATAGCAGTTTGTACCATTCCTTCAATTAAAGGATTTTGCTGCATGTTATTATATATCAAACCAGTACTATCTTGTAATTGCTTTGGAAACGGCAATTCAATAGAATTAGTACTACGTATGCCAACACCGCTTGATCTATTTTCAGCAATAAGTCCAGAACCTGTATTAGATACACTTTCACCGAACTTATCTTTGAAACCCTCGTAAGAATAATCTTCAAAGATCATAAGCATGCTATGAGGAAAAGGCTTGTCTGGAAATCTAATAAGATGAGACTGAGAGGCATTCATCCGTTCGTTGTTATCTATTGTTTTTTCTGGCCGTGTTGATTCTGCCATTTGTACTATCCTTTGGATTATAAATAATTTATTATTTCTATTTATAACTAATTGTGAGGTGTCGGTGGCTTATAGTGGACGGTTTAAACCAAAAAATCCATCTAAATATAAAGGTGACCCTACTAAGATTATTTATCGGTCTATGTGGGAGTTCAAATTTTTTCGGTATGTAGATGTACATCCTGACGTAATATGGTGGCAAAGTGAAGAAGTGATTGTACCTTATTATTCACCGATCGACGGAAAGCGTCATAGATACTTTCCAGATGTTATAGTACATAGTAAAGTACCATTATCAAAAGGTGGTGGCGAAAAGACTTTAATGATTGAGATTAAACCTAAATATCAGACAGTGCCACCTGACATAAATAAGAAGAAGACATCAACAGGTCGAGTCTCGAGAAGATATTTAAATGAGGTTAAGACTTGGGGTACTAATGAAGCAAAATGGAAAGCAGCTCGCGCATATTGTAATCAACGCGGCTGGGATTTTCAGATATATACAGAAGATCAACTAGGAATCAAATAATGGCATCAATGTTCGACGACATACTCCTTAAAGGAATACGATCTGGTAAAGCACCAGCGCGTACAGACGCAGCTAGACAGTGGTATAGAGATCAAGCCAAAGGTGTAACTCGTACAAATAGAAATAGATCCAAAGGTGATAAACTCATTAAAGAGTTAAGACAAGATAATAGCAGACGCCAAGATTCTAGGTTTATGATGGGAAATATGTACTTATTTGCATATGATCCCAAACATAAAGACACTTTACCATATTATGACCGGTTTCCGCTTATTTTTCCAATAAATAAAGCAAAGGGTGGGTTTCTTGGTATCAATATGCATTATTTGCCACCGATTTTAAGAGCAAAATTAATGGATCAATTGTATACAGTGTTAACAAATAAAGCATTCGACGAAACAACGAGACTATCTGCGTCATATAAAGTACTTAATAGTGCGGCAAAATTTAAAGAGTTTCAGCCAACTATTAAACATTATTTGAATGCACATGTAAGAACTAAACCAGCATATATCAATCCATCAGAATGGGATATTGCATTGTTCTTACCGACTCAACAGTTTGTTGGTGCTACTGCTACCCAAGTATATGCTGATTCTAGACGAATCGTAAGAGGAAGATAATGGCATTTAACATATCAGAATTTAAAACGCAATTAGATTGGTTCGGTGGTCCATCGCGCGGTTCTTTATTCGAAGTACAAATATCAAGACCAGCAAACATAAAGTCAAGAGCAAGTTCAAGAGATCTTATATTCTTTTGTAAAAACGCCTCCGTTCCAGGTATTGTATTTAATACAGTACAGAATGATCAGGTCGCTCAGTTTCGTAAATTAATGCCTTTGGGTGTTAACACTGAACCGGTTCAAGCAATCTTTATGCTTGATTCAGATCATCAAATATTATCCTTTTTCCACTCGTGGGCTCAAAATGTAGTTAATATAAGTACTGCCGCTGGCTCATTTGCAGAAGTAGATGGTAAGTTACCATTTGAAATAGGATATAAAGACAACTACGCATGTAGAGTAGTAATTAGACAATACTCTACTAATTATGAAGAATCAGGTCAGTATTACGAAGTAATATTAGATAATGCATTTCCAATGATGATTGGTGATGTTGATTTAGCGTGGGAAAATAATGATTCATTCTCAGTATTACCAGTATCTCTTCAATATGATAGAATACAATTTAGTGGTGAAAGAATTGGATCACCTACCGCAAGATTCGGTAGAGGAAATGGTTTACTAGGATTAATACAACAGATCGGCGCCGTTGGTCAATTAATCGGAGCTGACCTTGTACCAACATCGGTGCAAGACGCAGTAAACAAATATACAAGAGTAAATAACAAAGTGCGTCGAATAAAAGACTTTTTTGGTTAATGGAGAAATAAATTATGGCTTTACCTAAAATCGAATTACCGATTTTTGAATTGGAATTACCTTCAACAGGAGAGGCAGTTAAATACAGGCCTTTTACTGTTAAGGAAGAAAAAATATTGCTAGTGGCGCAAGAATCAAATGACGCTCAGCAAGAACTAATGGCAGTTAAACAAGTTGTTAATAATTGTTTAGTTGATAAAAAAGTTGAAGAACTTGCAATGTTTGATTTAGAATATATTCTTTTAATATTAAGATCTAAATCAGTTGATAATATGATTGAATTTCAGATTACAGATCCTGAAACAGATAAAATTGTTGAGTTAAAATTAGATATTGAAAGTGTTACTTTAACTACACCAGATAATAATAGAACAGAAGTTAAGATTAACGATGAATACACATTGTATTTAAAGTATCCATCAATAGATGAATATGCTAAGATTTTAGTTATGGATACTCAAGATCCTTTAGTTAACTATGTTTTAATGGTTGCATGTATGGATAAAGTAGCCTCTGAAGATGAAGTATCGCATTTTAAAGACTACAGCGAAGAAGATATCGCAGGTTTTGTAGATAATTTAGGTGCAGATGTTATCCAAGGTATTCAAGAATTTTTTGAGAATATCCCTAGGTTAAGACATGAAATGAAATATACTAATGCTGATGGAAATGAAAAGACCTTTGTCGTGGAGGGCATGCGCAGTTTTTTTATCTAGTGCTGTGTCATACCTCGCTGGGTGACTATTATCAAATCATCTTTGCAATGGCACAGCACCACAATTGGTCGTTAAATGAGATTGAAAATATGTTACCATATGAAAGAGAATTATATTTTGGAATGATCGTAGAATTTATTGCTAAGCAAAACGAAAATAATTAGGAAGAAATAAATGGCTGAGTTGTCACAAGAAACAATTGCTATAATCGATAGATTAAAAGCCGAAGGAGATCTCAATAGAAATACTGGGACTAATTCTATACGCTCGATGAATATAAAACTAGATAAATTTGATAGTTTATTCAGAAGTATTAACGCGAACGTAATAGAACAAACTTCGATGCTAAAAATGCAATTAGGTATTGCTAATGATGCTCAAGAAAGAGCTAGAACTCAAGAACAGTTTGATGAAGTTACTCCTCCCACACCTACTGCTCGCCAAACAGACGATTATAGTGATGGTAATAAAAAAGCAGATACAAATGCAGCCATTAATAAAATGGGAGATGCAATTGCAAAAACTCTTAGTCTTAAAAACTTAGCAATAGGAGCTGGCGCAGGCTTTGTAGGATACAATCTATTAAAAGGTTTCATAGATACTAAGTACGACGGCGCATTTACTGAAATGGAAGAAGGCCTTGGTGGTTTTGGTAAGGAACTTAAAAAGTTTAGTCTAGATGGTATGGATGATATTAAAACTACCATAAAAGATATGAATAAAACGCTTAAAGATCTTACAGGACCAGACGGAAGTATTACTAAATTAAACAATAACATTTCCGATTTAAGTGACAAAATGCGTGAGATTGCTGATATGACTTGGGTAGATGTTGCAGCAAAAGCAATTGGAGCTATTTCGCTTATTACTCTTGGCGCAGCATCTGTTAGATACGGTTTAAATAGAATGAGCACCGACATGGAAGCGTTTAGAAAAGCCCAAGGCGGCCGAACGTGGCTCCAAAGAATATTTAATTTAAATAAAGATGGATCAGTAAAAACTCAAGTAGGCGGTGGAAGAGGCAGTGGTCCACTTGAAGTAGAAGCAAGAAAAGCTGAAGCAGCTAGATTAAAAGCTGCAAACGCAGGTCCAAAAGTTAATACCACCAATATAAAACAGCCAACAATACCAAAGGGAGTTGGCACAAGCGGCGCAGGTTCAGTTACGCCAATAACGAGTCCAAAAGTTCCCTCAACCACACCGAAAATGGTAACCACTGCTGCAGGTACTCAGGTATCAAAACCTCAAATAAGAACTGATTCAATTGGTAAGAATGTTGGTGGAAAGGGTACAATTACTAAGAATGCCGCTGGTAGATTAGTATACAAAGATGGACCAAATGCTGGAAAATTTGTTAATGACGCAGACGCGCTTAAAGCAATGGAAAACAGCTTAGATTCAAGATATTCTAAAGTGTTTGGTAGACTTATAGCCTTATTTAAAATGGTTAAAATTGCTGCCGCTGTGTTACTTATGTATGAGATTTATACCATTTTAGAAGATGACGATACCTACCCAACTAAAGAAGATAAAATTAAAGCAATGGGTCCAATAATTGGTAACATAGTTGGTGGTTTAGGTGGAGCTGCACTTGGTGCGGCTATGGGTTCAATACCTCCTTTAACAGGCTGGGGTACACTTATTGGCGGCATTGGAGGCGGTATCTTAGGCGCGTTTATGGGTGGTTATCTTGGAGAGATTGTTGCAAAATGGGCATTTGCTGAAGATCCAAAACCTAAGGATATTGATACATTAGACAATATTGTAGCACCTGGAGAAAATGCACCTCCAATGCCTACTGGTGGAGGCCACGGTGGTCGAGCTGCTCGTATAAGATGGGATAAAAAATATGGCAAAACACATAATAAAGACGGTACACCAAAGGTATTTAAACAAGGAACTAACCGTGGTGATAGATCAGGAGTAAATAAAACAAGAAGAACAGTTCAGCAGTTAAAAGATGCTGAGGCGGCGGCAGGCAGTTCTCAAGGTCCTGGCGGATATACACCAAACGAAATACAACTCCAAGAACAGGGGCTTATGGGCCAAGGCCGTGCTAATGTAAAATTAAATGAACAAGTAGCAATGTTAGGTGCCGCTGGTGCAATTGGTTCTGGTGGAGTAAACGTAGTTAATAATAATGCTCCAAATATTGCACCTGTTATGATGCAACAAGGCGGAAGTGATGTTACT
>FZLS01000129.1 GCA_900197625.1 Rhodobacteraceae bacterium Water-Bin34
ACCAAATCAGGCCAACGCCTGATGATTCAGTACCATTTTAGAGGAGATAATAATGGATGTAACTATACATGATGTAAGCAAGATCAGACAGAAGCGTAAGATCTTTGGAAACTTTACTGTCATTGAGTTGAAAGTAACTGATACCAATGACAAAGATCAGTACATAAGTATGTACTTTAAGAATGATCATCAACTTAAATGGGAGGCATTGCCTGATGAAAACTGTTGAGCTTAAAACACCGCCGATGACACGGCAGCACTATGAATTTATAGCAGATCTAATGGGGCCAATGGTTGCTTGGCCTTCACATCTCATTGACATTGCAGATGCATTAGAGAAATCAAATCCTAAATTTGTGCGCAAGAAATTTCTTGAACGAGCAACCAAAGCATGGGAGGATAATCAAAACACAGGAGATTTAGATGACACAATTCCATACTGAAGTTGCAGCTAAGTTCAATGATTGTCCTGAGTGTGATGGTACTGGCGTAGTTGTATACGCCAGCCTAAACGATGACATACCATTGAGGTCATGCAAAAATTGTAATGGCGATGGGTATGTAGAGATGGATAAACTTGACTGGCTTGATTGACTGCTGCATAAGAGCAGTATGATACAAAGTTATTGGCATACCATACAGGAAAAGCATAAGGAATTTAATATTCCTTTGCATAAAGTATTCATCAAGGCAGGGCTACCAACCTCAACGTACTATCGCACGTTAAATGGCAGCACTGAATTGAGATATGAAACCGCAAAGAAAATTATGAGAGTGATGGAACTAATGGAAGGTGCATATCCTACGAGCAGGGATAAGCGTAAGCTGCATGCAAAAGTTTCCAAACTATAAACGTGATACATATGTAACAACATCTTATGATGAAATGATTACAAGCCTGATTGATAGACGCAATCAATTAGGTATGTCACAAGAAGGGCTTGCATTTAGTATAGGTTGTACGCCATCATTGATTCATAAGTGGGAGCAGTACAAGCGAGTTCCCTCAGGTTTCATGTTCGCTTGTTGGGTAGAAGCACTTGGCTGTCAGATCGAAATCAGCACGAAAGATATTAAGTAATCCCACGTATCCGTGTGATGCATGTAATAATCGTACTGAATTTTTTGTTCAGATCATGGCAACAACAAGTCCAGCTACATATCATACCATATGTATGACATGTTATGAGGAGCAGACATGGCAAACAAAAATAAGTCTAAAGGAATCTACCACGAAAAAAGATTCTGCGAATGGCTCGACAAAATCGGCATCGAAAACTACCGAGTCCCCCTCTCAGGTGCGCTCGGAGGAGAGTGGAGTGGTGACATCCACGTCACACTGGGCGGACGAAAGCTGGTAGCCGAGGTAAAGTACAGAGATAAATCTAATTTCCCTAGTCCATTTACTGTACTGGATGGCAGGGACATAGCCTTCTATAAAAGAAAGACAGGCAAACCACAGTCGTTGGTAATAATGCCAGCGGAATTATTTGAACACTTACTAGGAGAGACAAATGGAAAACCAAACGAAGATGATTAAAGCACACCTTGATAAAGGTGAATCAATCACAGCCATTGAAGCATTGAATATGTTTCAGTGCTTTAGATTAGCAGCACGTATGCATGACCTTAAAGAAAGTGGCTATCCTTTTATGAAAGAAATGGTTAAGCTAGATAACGGCAGAGCTATCGCTCAGTACACAAAGGTAAACCTCTAGTACGGCTCATGATACTAGAGGTTTAACAGTAAGAGGACATTAAGAAATGGAAAGACCTAATGTATGCAGACATATTACTACGAGATGTAATTGATTGGCAAGTAAACAATCCTAATGCTAAATATATTTTGATTGTGCTTGCACGTTACACAGATTTAAATGGTGAGTGCTTCCCAAGCATACCAACTTTAGTCAAGACTACTGGCCTCAGTAGAAGTACAGTCATACGTGCTATCAACTGGTGCATAGATAATAATTATATAACAAGAAAGTCTGGACGCACTGGCATAGCTAGTGTGTATAGATTCAAACATTTAATGGAGGATGATATGAAGAAGACCAGTGTCACACAGACACCCCAAGTTATATCTAATGTAATAGATATTAATAGTAATAGTAATACTACTTGGAGTGTCACACAGACACCCCCCTTCGATGCGTTCTGGTCAGCTTACCCACGTAAGGTAGCAAAGGGTCACGCTCGTAAGGCATTTGAAAAGGCATGTAAGATTGCAGACCCAACTGCAATTCTTACTGCCGTTAGAAAATTTGCTGATGCTACTCAAGGCACAGACAAACAGTTCATCCCTCACCCTACCACATGGCTCAATGGTGAGAGATGGGAAGACGACATCGAGGACGTTGCACCTAGCAACAGAACCAACACAGATTTCTTAGATGAAATCATCAATGATATGTCGCATAAAAAATTAGCCATAGATAAGGAGTAACACATGGACTACAACCAACGCACATCAATGATAGGTGTCTGGCTACAGGGTATCTTAAAACGCTACACGCCACCATCTAGCATGGATCGTGACACACTCGGTCAAGAGCTTCAGCTTATTGTCGAGGACATCAACAACAATATACCTTCTTCATTCGAGAAGGTAGACTTAGAGGTCGTGCTAAAAAAGATCGATGGTCACGTCCGACAGTATCAAGCTTCTCGTACGTGGCCGACAATCAAGACGTTCATCATGTCAACGAAGACAGCTGTCGACGAATACTCACGCAATACAGAGAGCTTGAAGGTGACATCACAGAGCAAGCTCGACGCAGCTGTACTCATGGTCAAGCGAATCAAATCTGGCGGCGCAATACCAGAGTGGATACTCAACCCTGACTCTATCTATCGACAGCGACTGCTGCTTGACACAGATCTTGTCGAGTCTGACTTCAATAAATATCTTGATCCTACTGCAACAATGCAGTAGACAAGTACATATAAGAGGAGAATAATAATGGAACGTAAAGGATTTATTGGCGGCAGTGACGCTGTCAAAATAATGAACGGCAACTGGTATGAACTGTGGCAGATCAAGACAGGTCGTGTCGAGCCAGAAGATTTGTCACACAAGTTAGCAGTACAGATGGGCATACTATCAGAGGATATGAACCTCGGTTGGTTTGAAAGAGAATACAGCAAAAAAATATTAGAGAAGCAAGACAAGTACACACGCACACACAATGGCGTGCCGTATGTGGGTACGCTTGATGCTATACTAGAAGATACCAACGACATTGTTGAGGCCAAGCATACGTTTGCACACAATACATTAGACAAGGTGTGTGATTACTACATGGCACAGATGCAGCTGTACCTATGGCTATCCAATATGGATGGTGCATACATGTCAGTATTCTTTGGTAACAACAGATGGGAATGTGCATACGTTAAAAAGCATGACCCATACATAAGTGTAGTGCTTGATGCTTGCACAGATTTCTGGGCGCACGTTGAGAGTGACGATGAACCTATCGGACACGACCAACCAATAGCATCACCTAAGAATCTAGTACCTGTAGATGATATGATCAAACGTGACGCTAGTTCGGACAATCATTTCACATACCTAGCACAAGAATACATAGAGTTCGAACCTGCAGCTAAGTCATTCGAGTCAGCTAAGAAAGATCTCAAGGCTATAGTTGCCGACAATGAACGTGAGGTATACTCAGATCTATTAACCATACGCCGTGATAAACGTGGCGCATTACGCATTAGCAAGAGGAGTAAGTAATGGACAATCTAAATATATGGAACAAGCTATCCAAGTCAGACCCCAAGTATCTGAAGAAGGTTAGCTTCGGGTCGCGTAGCTTTACAGCTATCGATCCGCAATACCAAGTACGCATGATGACTGAGCAGTTCGGCCCAGTTGGTGTGGGTTGGGGATGGCAGTCACACACAGAAATAGTGCAGCTAAGTAATGGCGATGCCAGTATACTAGCACACATATCTGTTTGGCATGGCGAGCAAATGAATATGTTCGGCCCCTTCACTGGGTGTCGTAAGTTCTTCGATGCAACCAAAGGCAGACTAGCCGAGGATGCACCTAAGATGGCTGTCACTGATGGCCTAACCAAAGCCTTATCACATCTAGGATGTAACGCTGACGTGTTCCTAGGTGAGATGGATGGCAATAAGTACGCTGCAGATAGCGGCAAGAAACCTACTAGCGGTAGCTGGTAATAATTAAAGGAGCCAGAAGCATGGCATATGATAACACAAATACAGGCGCAGCATTTAAACCTTTCGATAGCATGAAGATGATATTGCAAGGTAAGATAAACCTAGAGGGTAATGATCGTAAGGTCGTACTCGTAGCAGATACAACCAAGAGTGGCATGAAGATCATTGAGGTTTATCAGAAGGTAGGTGTGTTGTTTGAGAACGACAAACGTGGTAATGATAATGCCCCAGATTATTCTGGGCCAATGGAAGACTACGCTGCAAGAACACAAATGCAAATCGCTGGCTGGAAGAAACAGAAGGATGATAACAATTATCTTTCTATGCAGATCAGTCAGAAACATGGCGGTCAACAACAGGCACAACAGGTTAGCACTGCTCACCTCGATGTCGATGATGACACCATACCATTTTAATTAACAAGGGCGAGCTTCGGCTCGCTCACACACGGAGGACTTATGACTGTACCAATCACACCAGAACTAATTGAACGCATCAGATTCTATGCAAATAATGGCATGACTAAATCACAAGCCAACAGAATCTATGGCATACCACGCCATGCAATCAGGGTGGCTGTTGAACGATACGATGTAAAGTTTACAACAGGCTACACAACAGGCGCGGAGCGTGCGTTCAGAAATCAAACAGACAAAGAGTATGAGGATAAAGAACTAATCTATAAGTCAACTGTTCAGCGCAACAGGTATGACCAATACAAAGAGATACTCAAGACTGCAAAGACAGCAGCAGAAAGAAAAGAAATTACCTATGGGTTTGTGCTACATGAGTTTGAATTAACTCAAGCTGCAAAGAATAAACGCACACCATTACCAGGATTTAATTCAAAATTTTCTAGTCAACCAAGGATAGCGGATCTTCTTCGTGCGGAGCATTAAGCTCCGCCAGAAAGATATATACTTAAACGCCAACGTGTGCAATCCAAGAATGTATTTTCTTTGTCTGCTCCATACGATCATCAAGCCCATGTGTTCCACCATTCACACGCTTACTTATGCTAGTAATAACTGAATCATTCACACCATCATCAGCCATTTCAAACAAGCCATTGGATTCAAAGAACCACATGGCAGATTCAAATGCATACTCAGTAGCAACAAGATCAGGGTCAGTCATCACATCAGGCAACCCCATGTCACTAGCAAAAGCTCTATAGTTTGCCTTGCCTGTCAACTGGATGAAGCCGCGCCCGACCCATAACGCCCCTTCATTATCTCCATTGCCCATGCGATTAGAGTACACCTTGTTAGCTAATGCCTCTGGGTTACGCGCATAAGGTGCAGCCGATTCCATAGTTGGAAATCTCTTAGGCCACACACGCATCATAGACTCAGCAGAATAATTAAGATTCTCTCTGGTTAAGCGAAACATACCTGACTCATGTGCTGCTTGACCAAGCAGGTGTGCGCCACGCTTACGATTTAATCCAAAGTAATCAACGATTGCTCTTGCTGTGTTCGGCCCGAAGTTACCATCAGCTGTTGCACCGATACGATCCTGCAATATCTTCATAGCTTCAGTCATTTTTTAAATCCCTTCATGGTACGGATACCAAAGCTTGCAGCTATACTTGCATACAACGACCATTGGAACCACTGCGGTGCGGCTTCGAGATTAGCAAAGCCCTCCCTCATATAGGGCTGCAGCGGTGGAACAAAGGAACACCCAACGATTGCAATGAAACACACAGTCCAAGCTTCATCCTTCCAAGAGTTGTCACTTGCTTTGATAGCTGCTTGCTCCCAACTAATCTCACCAGTTGCAATCTTCATATTAGTTTCAGCTTCTGCTTTCTTCACAGCAGTCTTACCATCAATGTAACTACCAGCTAGGTCAGCTACCTTACCTACTAAACTAAGTCCAAGCATATTACTTTCCTTTCGTAAACGCTGACGCTCCAAAGAACGCAGCCACTATGCCAGCAACACTGACAAAATACACACTTGCCATGCTGCCGAGTATCTTAGCAGCCTCAATCAAAGTCAAGAGATCTGCTAGCACCACCGCCAAGGGGTATAGGAGCATCCCTGACAGGGCGAACCATGTCATCTTGCGTTGTGCATCCCTTTGAGCGTCTTCATCCTCTAGGCGGCGCTTACGATCCTCGTACTCAAG
>FZLS01000006.1 GCA_900197625.1 Rhodobacteraceae bacterium Water-Bin34
TTTTAGGGGGAGCAGCGATGTGTTTCCCAGCTAGTTGGAAGTTATCTGAAAAAATAATGCAACCAATGAGCATAATTCATAAACCTGTAGATGAGTTTACTGATAATATAGCAAGCAGGGTAGAAAGAATGTTTTGTTTAATGAGCTCAAAGCAAGATTTATGGAGAGCTAATTGGTTGATTTATAGTGACCCAAATTTACACCAACCTCGTAGACAGGCAGAGCTAAGGTCAAGAAATTTTGGTGAAGAATTTTGGGTTAGGGTAGAAAGACAAACATTTTGTAAGTTACCAAAAACAAAAGCAGTGATATTTGGTATTCACACTTATGTTGTTCCCTTTTCAAAACTTAACAATGTTCAACGTAAATCAATATCTAATATTATAAATTAAAAAGCTCTCACAAAATATTGTGAGAGCTTTTTTTGAATAATTATTTATTTAACAACTGTAATACATTTGGAACTCTACAGGATGTGGAGTGTGTTCATATGTTGTATTTTCTTCTTCTTTAAGCTCGATATAGCCATCAATTTGTGATTTTGTGAATACACCACCTTCAAGTAAATAATCATGATCTGATTTTAATTCTTCAAGGGCCTCGCGCAAAGAACCGCAAACAGTTGGAATGCCAGCTAATTCTTCTGCAGGAAGGTCATAGAGATCTTTATCTGAAGCAGGGCCTGGATCAATTTTATTTCTTATACCATCAAGACCTGCCATTAATAATGCAGAAAAGCAAAGGTAAGGATTTGCTGCAGGATCAGGAAAGCGTGCTTCAACACGTTTAGCTTTTGGAGATTCTGCCCAAGGAATTCTTACGCATCCGGAACGATTTCTGGCAGAATAAGCTCTAAGAACAGGCGCTTCAAAGCCTGGAATTAATCGTTTGTAGCTATTAGTTGATGGGTTTGTGAATGCATTAAGTGATTTGGCATGTTTTAAAATCCCACCAATAAAATATAATGCTTCATCTGAAAGATCCGCGTACTTATCTCCGGCAAAAAGTGGCTTTCCTTCTTTCCAAATTGACATGTTTACATGCATTCCAGTGCCGTTATCACCATAGATTGGTTTTGGCATGAATGTTGCAGATTTTCCGTACGCATGTGCAACATTATGAATAATATATTTGTATTTTTGTAATTCATCAGCTTGTTTAACAAGTGTTCCAAAAACTAAACCAAGTTCATGTTGACATGATGCAACTTCATGATGATGTTTATCAACTTTCATGCCAATATTTTTCATGGTGGAGAGCATTTCTCCACGTAAATCATGGGAGGCATCAGTCGGGTTCACTGGGAAATAACCACCTTTTATTCCTGGACGATGCCCCATGTTTCCCATTTCAAATTCAGTATCTGTGTTCCAAGATGCATCAGATGCATCAACTTCATATGATACTTTGTTTATTGTGTTGGAATATCTTACATCATCGAATAAAAAGAATTCTGCTTCAGGACCCCAAAAAGAAGTATCTCCTATACCAGACGCAACTAGGTGCTCTTCAGCTCTCATTGCAGTTGATCTTGGGCAGCGTTCATATGTTTCACCTGTGTCTGGCTCAACCACATGGCAATGTACACACAATGTTTTTTCGGCATAAAATGGATCTAAATATGCACTGTTTGTGTCTGGAATTAACTTCATATCGGATTCTTCAATAGATTTCCATCCAGCAATAGATGATCCATCAAACATAAATCCACCCTCGAGGAAGTCTTCATCAACCTCATCGTTTATAACCGTTACGTGCTGTAGGCGGCCACGTGGGTCTGTAAACCTAATATCTACATATTTAATGTCTTCATCAGCTATGCGTTTTACAAGATCTTTAGCGCTCATTTTGAGTCCCTTTCATTACTTATTCTTAAATTTTTTATAATGCATCCACACCATCTTCGCCTGTACGGATACGTATTGCTTGTTCAATGTTAGATACAAAAATTTTACCATCACCAATCTTATCGGTACGTGCGGCTCCAATTATTGCTTCAATTACTGTTTCTAATTGATCATCTGGGATCACAACTTCGATTTTTATTTTTGGTAAGAAGTCTACAACATATTCAGCACCGCGATATAGTTCAGTATGACCTTTTTGACGCCCAAAGCCTTTTGCTTCAATTACTGATAGGCCTTGTACACCAACTTCCTGTAAAGACTCTTTAACTTCATCTAACTTAAAGGGTTTGATAATAGCTTCAATTTTTTTCATTTTTAAACACCTATGCATTTTAAACTTAATTACATGCACCATTTTTGTTCCGTAAGTGCAATTTAAGTGTTAAATTTCTTACATGTACAATCTAGTATTTTGCGTAAGTGATTAAATTTTAGGCAAATTGATTAAAATTTAATCACTATAAGATTTGCCAATTTTTTTATGTATTTAAAATAAACTAAAAAATATTTTTAAGCATGCATTTTGTACTGGTATAGAGCAAATCCTTAGGCTAGAAGACGCAAAATTCTAATTAGAATTACAATGCGGGTGTGGCGGAATTGGTAGACGCACCAGATTTAGGTTCTGGCGCCGCAAGGCGTGGGGGTTCAAGTCCCTTCACCCGCACCATCTTTTTACTTTATCTAAAGCATTTTTCATGTCTTTATAATTCTATCCAGATTTATTCTGATAAATATCTCAAAGGATGATTAAATGAGCGACGATTTAACCTGGGGTATATTGGGTTGTTCTAAATTTGCCTTAGAACATATGCTTCCTGCAATGCAACTTGCAAAAAATAATAAATGTATAGCTATTGCAACTACTGATATTTCAAAAACAAAGCCATTTCTTGAAATAAATAAAGATATAAAAATTTATCTTAATTACAATGAGTTATTAAATGATGATAACGTTGATGCCGTTTATATACCTCTACCAAATCATTTGCATTTAGAATGGACAAAAAAGGCAATATTAGCAGGCAAACATGTGCTTTGCGAAAAGCCAATTGCATTAAAGGCAAATGATATTGATGAATTAATTAAGCTTAGAGACCAGACTGGATTATTGGTAGCTGAAGCATATATGATCATTCATCATCCCCAATGGACATATGCAAAGCAATTATTACAATCGGGTGCTATAGGAAATTTGGTTCAGGTTGATGGAGTTTTTTCTTATAATAACTCTGCAGATATTAATAACATCCGTAATAACTCACTTTCAGGTGGTGGAGGCTTATTAGACATAGGTGTTTACACATTTGGATCGACGCGATTTATGACAAATGAAGAACCTCAGGCAATATCACACGCATCTATTATTTGGGAAAATAAAGTTGATGTTTGGGCGCATGTGTCTGCGCAGTTTCAAACTTTTAATTTTATTGGCGTAACATCAATGAGGATGCATCCAAGGCAGGAAATGAATTTTCATGGATCAAAAGGACTGATAAAATTAACATCACCATTTAATCCTCAAGTATTTGGAGAGGCTAAAGTCCATATTGATACAAAAGATGGTATGCGAAAGACTATGAAATTTACTACTGAAAATCATTATGTAAATCAATTAGAAGCGTTTTCTTCAGCGATCAAAAGGGGCAGTGAATTTATTTGTAATTTAGAGTTCTCAAAAGGGACACTTAATATGATAGATATGGTTTTTGAGAACGAAAAAATTTCTTAAATTCGTTAATATTGTCCTTAAGCCATAGTCACACAAGTTTTTAATTCTTCACTCCAAATCATACCTGGAACGCAAAATGTGTTTGGATCTAATCCTCTATTTGGGCAACTATTTGTACCTTGTGCTAATAGGGGGGACGTGAAAAATATCATTGATACTACAGCTAATATTTTCATTATGGCCTCCTAAAAATATTAAAGTTAATTGTGATCTCAGCATGTGTTATTTTATATATAGAATAATTTAAATAATGATACAAATTTAGCTGTCTAATTTATCTAACAATTCGCCCTTGCAAGCATTGCCTTGCACCCTTAGAAGGGCGTCAGTTTTTCTCATGCATGTGGGTTTATCTAATTTGATATACTCCTAACTTAAAGGATAAATAAATGGCAATTACTGAAACCCTTAATGAAGGCTTGAAACGCGGTTATATAATAAAAGTAACAGCTGCTGAACTTGACTCAACTGTGAATGCAAAATTAACAGAGGCACAGCCGAACATTGAAATGAAAGGTTTCCGAAAAGGTAAGGTACCTATGGCTATGTTGAAAAAACAACATGGTCCAGCTCTCTTGGGTGAAGCAATGCAAGAGACTGTAGATGGGGAAATGAACAATCATCTTGAAAAGTCTGGCGATAAGCCTGCTGGTCAACCAGAAATGAAAATGACTAATGAAAATTGGAAAGACGGTGATGATGTTGAGGTAAGTGTTTCTTATGAATGTTTGCCAGTTGTACCTGAAGTTGATTTTTCTAAGATAGAACTAAGCCAAATGGTTGTAAAAGCTGGTGAGGATGACATAAAAGAAGCATTAGAAAATCTCGCTGAAACATCTCAGGATTTTGAAGATAAAAAAACTGGGTCAAAAGCAAAAAATGGTGATCAAGTTGTTATAAATTTCTTGGGCAAAGTTGATGGAGAAGCTTTTGATGGTGGGCAAGCAGATGACTACCCACTGGTGCTTGGATCAAATAGTTTTATACCCGGTTTTGAAGAGCAATTAGTTGGATCAAAAGCAGGTGATGATGTAGAGGTAAATGTTTCATTTCCTGGTGATTATGGCGCTGAAAATCTTGCCGGTAAGGATGCAGTATTTTCATGCAAAATCAATGCTGTAAAATCTGCAATTAAAGCCGAGATTAATGATGAACTCGCTAAAAAGTTTGGTGCTGAAGATTTAAATGATCTAAGAAATAAAATATCTGAGAGATTAGAAGAAGAGTTTAAAGGTGCCTCTAGAATTGTTATGAAGCGTGATTTGATGGACAGTTTAGAAAAACTTGTAGATTTTGAACTTCCTGAAGGACTTGTTTCAACAGAAGCTGGTCAAATAGCTCATCAGTTATGGCATGAAGAAAATCCGGATGTCGAGGGTCATGATCACCCTGAAATAGAAACTACAGATGAACACACAAAACTTGCTGTTCGTCGAGTTCGGTTAGGATTATTACTTGCAGAAGTTGGTAACATCAAAGAAATAACAGTTTCAGACACAGAAATGCAGCAAGCTGTAATTCAACAATCACAACAATATGGATCAAATGCCCAGCAATTTTTTGAGTATGTTCAAAAAAACCCACAAGTACAGCAACAAATTCGTGCTCCATTGTTTGAAGAAAAAGTTGTTGATCATATAGTATCAGTAGCGAAAATGACTGATAATGAAGTAACAAAAGAAGAGCTGCAAAAAGCTGTAGAAGCACTGGAAGACTAAAAATTAATTAAGAACATCTGTTGAATGGACAGGTGTTTTTTTTTATGCAACATTTTTATTTATATGTGAAACATATCTTGAAGCGAGTTTGTGTGCGAACTACATTATAAATCAAAGTTATATATATTACAGGCAGGAAATACATGCATGATCCTTTAGAAGTTTATAATAATACTCTCGTTCCTATGGTAGTTGAACAAACATCAAGAGGTGAGCGTTCATTCGATATTTTTTCACGATTACTCAAAGAGCGAATAATTTTTGTCTCTGGACCCGTTCATGATGGAATGTCCACTTTGATAGTTGCCCAACTTTTGTTTCTGGAAGCTGAAAATCCAAAAAAAGACATATCAATGTACATAAATAGTCCAGGCGGAGTGGTGACAGCCGGTATGGCGATATATGATACTATGCAATATATTCGTCCAAAAATTTCCACTTTATGTGTCGGCCAAGCTGCTTCTATGGGATCATTATTGTTAGCCGCTGGAGACAAAGGCATGAGATTTGCGTTACCAAACGCTAGGGTGATGGTTCATCAACCATCTGGTGGCTTTTCTGGTCAAGCGTCTGATATAGCTTTACATGCAAAAGAAATTTTAGAATTAAAAGATCGTTTAAATAAAATATACGTTAAGCATTGTTCACAAAAACTTAGCACAGTTGAAGATGCCCTAGATAGAGATAATTTTATGACTGCTGAAGAGGCCAAAGATTGGGGTCTTGTTGATGAAATTGTTCAAAAAAGAGAAGATTAATTAGGTAATTTAATTGTAATAATACCATTGTCCTTAAGGTAATTCTGAAATATCTTAATAATAATGGTAAATAATGTGGAGTAATGAATGTCTAGTTCAAACGATGCTGATACTAAAGATACATTATATTGTTCTTTCTGTGGAAAAAGTCAGCATGAAGTTCGCAAACTTATAGCAGGACCAACGGTGTTCATTTGTGATGAGTGTGTAGAATTATGTATGGATATAATTCGGGAAGAAGCAAAGGCAGGAGTAGCAAAATCTGGTGAAGGTGTTCCAACACCTGCGAAAATTTGTCAAATATTAGACGATTACGTAATTGGACAAGATGTTGCAAAACGTGTTTTATCTGTTGCAGTTCATAATCACTATAAACGTTTAGACCATTCTGATACTAATGAAGAGATTGAATTATCAAAGTCAAATATATTATTAGTTGGGCCAACTGGTTGTGGCAAAACGTTATTAGCTCAAACTTTAGCTAGAGTTATTGATGTGCCATTTACAATGGCAGATGCAACAACTTTAACAGAGGCCGGCTATGTTGGTGAAGATGTTGAGAATATAATTTTAAAACTATTACAAGCATCTGAATATAACGTTGAGCGTGCAGAACGCGGTATAGTCTACATTGATGAGGTTGATAAGATTACAAGAAAGTCTGATAATCCATCAATAACTAGAGATGTATCTGGTGAAGGTGTTCAACAAGCATTGTTGAAAATTATGGAGGGAACAGTAGCTTCAGTTCCACCTCAAGGCGGAAGAAAACATCCTCAACAGGAATTTTTGAAAGTTGATACAACAAATATTTTATTTATATGCGGTGGAGCTTTTGCTGGGTTAGACAAAATAATAAGCCAAAGAGGGCAGGGTTCAGGTATTGGATTTGGCGCTGATGTTAAAGATGAAGAAAGTCGCGGTATTGGTGAAATATTCTCAGAAATGGAACCAGAAGACTTATTAAAGTTTGGTTTGATCCCAGAATTTGTTGGTCGGTTGCCAGTTTTAGCCACTTTAACTGATTTGGATGAGGATGCACTTGTAACGATACTTTCAGAACCAAAAAATGCATTGGTTAAACAATATCAAACATTGTTCTCTTTGGAAGATACTAACTTAACATTTACAGATGATGCATTAAAAGCAATTGCTAAACGTGCAATTGCCCGCAAAACTGGCGCAAGAGGTTTAAGATCAATATTAGAAGATATCCTTCTAAATACTATGTTCGAATTACCTGGTCTTGAAAATGTAGAGGAAGTAGTTGTCAACGTTGAGTCCGTCGTTGGAGATAGCGAACCATTAATTGTCTATTCAGAGTCTGTCAAAAAAGCCTCAGCTAGTTAGTTTTAGAATACTAGATATGTATACTAACTTACGATAGACTGTAGATGTTGTTTATTGCATAAGAAAAATATTAATTTTGAAGGCTTAATTTATGGAATTTTTAAAAAGCTTAGTAACGTGGTGGAATTCTCAAACATTAAACACTCGTTTGCATACTTGGAAAAACGGTGTGAAAGTAGGTGAGGATGAACAAGGTAATGTATATTACACAACACGTGACGAAAAAAGACGATGGGTTATTTTCAATGGTGAAGCTGAAGCTTCTCGTGTAAATGCAGATTGGCATGGTTGGTTGCATCATACATTTAAAGAAACACCAACAAACAAACCGCTTAGTCACAAAGATTGGGAAAAACCACATCAAGAAAATTTAACTGGTACAATTTCTGCATATGTTCCAGATGGTAGTTTAAAAAGTATAGAGCCAAAAAAGAGAACTGATTATGAGGCTTGGCAGCCAGAATAGGGCCATAATGTCGAATTCAAAGATAGAAACAACAGTTGGTGCGTTAGTACTATTATTAGCCATTGGTTTTTTAGTTTATCTTTTAAACTCAACAAATCTTATTAATAATAATGATGGGTTAAACCTTAAAGCCTCTTTTCGATCAGCTGATGGCATTACAACTGGTACTGATGTTAGGATGGCTGGGGTCAAGATTGGCAGCGTTACTGGCATGAGATTAGATCCAGAAAGTTTTCGAGCTGAAGTATTATTCAGCCTGCGTAATGACTTAAAGATACCGGATGATAGCGGTGTAGCCGTAAGCCAAGATGGTCTTCTTGGAGGATCTTTTGTTGAAGTTATACCAGGGGGTTCTGAATTTGAACTGCAAGATGGTGCAGAATTTTTAGATACTCAAGGTTCTGTTAGTTTAGTTTCTTTATTATTAAAATTCGTTTCAAGTAGTGATTGATGCGAATCTTAACACTTTTATTTATTCTTTTTGCTCAAACTGCACTGGCTCAGGGATCTATTAAGGTTACAAACGGTTCAGGAGCAATACTAAGAACACTCGATAGACTTTCAGGAAATGTGGCTGATTTCAAAGTAACTAATGGTGAGATAATTACGCTTGGTAATATTTCTGTTTTAATGAAAGAATGTCGATATCCTTCACAATCAATTGATATCGATGCTTTTGCTTATTTGGCTATTTCAGGACAGGAAACAGAGAAGGTATTTTTTGAAGGGTGGATGATTTCTAGTAGCCCAGCACTTTCGGCATTAGAGCATCCTAGGTATGATGTTTGGGTTTTGAAGTGTATTCCTTATTCAAAAGGAAACTTCATGTACCAACGCACATTTTAATAACTTAAGGTATTCTTTTTGAGATATTTCAATACATCCTAATGTTTTAAGATGAGGGTTTTGAAATTGTGTATCAAATAGGGTAAACCCGCACTCGTTTAAATGATCTATTAAATGTTTAAGAGCAATCTTTGAGCCATTTGCTTTTTTAGAAAACATACTTTCTCCAAAAAAAGCAGATCCCAATGTAACGCCATAAACTCCACCTATTAATATTCCATCTTGCATAATTTCAATACTGTGCGCATTACCAATCTTGAATAGTTTTTTATATGATTCATATATAATTTTATTAATCCATGTTTCATCTCTATCAGAA
This sequence comes from Rhodobacteraceae bacterium Water-Bin34, assembly GCA_900197625.1. Taxonomy (GTDB): domain Bacteria; phylum Pseudomonadota; class Alphaproteobacteria; order Rhodobacterales; family Rhodobacteraceae; genus Amylibacter. The sequence goes on from FZLS01000006.1 coordinate 9,097, forward strand.
CATGCAGTTAAAACTTCCTCAAAATGAGTATCATATGTGACGGTGTAATCACCCTTATCAATGATTTTTTTCAACGAGCGAGATACATGAAACCCATCTAGTGGAATTATTCCACGTAACTTAGGTTCTACCCAGTACACTTCATTACTTTTAGCATTCTCCGACATTGGAAATACACCATTAGCATAACCATTTAGTAATAAGTCAGAGTTTATATAAGAATTAGTGAGCATCTCACTCATTTGTATTTTGAATTAGAAACTTTTATCAAGCCATTTTTCCAACCAGTGGATATCATAGTCACCGTTTTGAATGTCTTTTTCGTCTAACAATGCGTTGAACAAAGGTGTTGTGGTATCTACGCCATCTACAATTAATTCATCTAATGCTCTTCGTAGTCTAGCCAATGCTGCTGGTCTACTCGTCCCTGAAACTATTAATTTACCTATTAAACTGTCATAATAGGGTGGTATTGAATAACCAGCATATAATGCACTATCCATACGTACTCCTAATCCTCCAGGCGCATGAAATGTTGATACTGTTCCAGGGCAGGGTGTAAAATTAGGCAATCTCTCTGCATTTATTCTTACTTCAATTGAATGACCTTTGATTTCTAGATCATCTTGCTTGAATGTCATTTTTTCACCAGATGCTACTCGCAATTGTTCTTTAACTAAATCAACTCGAAATATAGTTTCAGTTACTGGATGCTCAACTTGCAATCGGGTATTCATTTCAATGAAATAAAATTCACCATCTTCATATAAAAATTCAATTGTCCCTGCTCCAGAGTATCCAATATTGGCTACTGCTTCAGAGCATGTTGAACCGATCTTTTCACGTAACTCAGGAGTAATCGACGGGCCTGGGGCTTCTTCAAAAACTTTTTGATGTCGGCGTTGTAAAGAGCAATCCCTTTCACCTAGGTGAACAGCTCTACCTTTCCCATCTCCAAAAACTTGAACTTCTATATGTCTGGGCTTTTGTAAATATTTTTCAATATAGACTTCATCGTTTCCAAATGCAGCTTTTGACTCTGATCTAGCAGAACCAAAGGCTTCGTCTAAATCTTTTTTTGTAAGAGCTAATTTCATTCCACGGCCACCACCACCAGCAGTTGCCTTAACAATTACTGGAAAGCCCATTTCGTCTGAAACTTTATGGGCTTCCTCTAATGTGGGAACACCCCCGGGTGAGCCAGGCACACATGGGACGCCTAGATTTATCATAGTTTCTTTTGCTGTAATTTTGTCGCCCATCATACGAATATGTTCAGCGCTAGGACCTATGAAGGTAATTCCATGGTCTTCTAATACCTGAACAAATGAAGCATTTTCAGATAAAAAGCCGTATCCTGGATGTACTGCTTCGGCTCCTGTAACTTCACAGGCTGCAATTATTGCTGCTACATTCAAGTAACTTTCAGATCCTGATGGAGGTCCAATACAGACAGTTTCATCTGCCATTCTGACGTGCATTGCATCACTATCAGCCGTTGAATGAACTGCAACTGTGGCAACGCCTAATTCTTTACAGGCTCTAATAACCCTTAAAGCAATTTCACCGCGATTAGCGATCAGAATTTTAGAAAACATATTTTTACTCCGCTACCGATTATTCAATAATTATCAGTGGTGTTCCGAACTCAACTGGTGTGCCATCATCTACTAGTATTCTAGCAACTTTCCCTGATTTTGGTGCAGGAATTTGGTTCATTGTCTTCATCGCTTCTACTATTAAAATAGTTTGCCCTTCGGTAATTTTATCTCCAACAGAAATGAATGGTTGTGATCCTGGTTCAGCCTGTAGATAAACAGTTCCTACCATTGGTGAAGTAACTGCGCCAATTAAATTTGCAGGATCGTCTGGTGTTGGGCTTGGGCTTGGTGGTATGCTTTGAGTATTTGCGGCTGGTGAAACTGCTGCTATTTGAGGTTGAGTTACAGCTGCTAAGGCACTTGTTGTAGGAGCAAATGCTCTTGTGACTCTTACATCTAAAGTACTATCAGCGCCATATTCTCGTTTTACTCTTACTTCTGCTAAATCATTAGTTTTAAGAACTTCGGCCAATGCCTGAATGAACTTAACGTCTGTGTCCTGATCTTTTTTTGTCATTTGTCCCTCAAGAAAGCTTATGGGTTTAGCCCCATTAAGTTTTATATAAGCTAATTAATACTAAGATAAAAGTCTGTTAGTTAGCTTAATTAATATAGCTAAATTAATTAACTATATTTTCTATTTCTAAAACTAAATCTTCTGCTTTTAACCACACGATACTGCCGTGCGTGGACGTTCCTAGGACTCTTTTTGCATGAAGCATTGCGTTTTTAAATTTACCATAAAGCGCATATCTTTCAGCTGTTAATAGTGAAGCCCACCCTGTTTCTCCAATATTTGAATATGCTATGGCTAACTCTCTAAGTAACCTGCTATTATTTGGATCTTTAGTATAAATTTCCTTTAATAGACTAATTGAAGTTTTATATTCACCAATAGCATTTAAAGCTCTTGCATAACCAATCTTAAGTAAAAATTGATTAGGTTCCAATTCCAATGCTCGTTTATAATATTTTATAGATTCTTCTACATTTCCATTTTCTAATAGGAATTGTGCTTTTAATTCATTATAATAGGGATCGTCTGGTTTTATTTTTAATAAATTTTCTATTTCCAGTTTGGCGAGTTTAAAATCTGGCATCCTGTGGTATGCAATTGCTCGAGTGTATGTCGTTAATTCTTTATTATTTTTAAAATTTGATATGCGTAAAATGCTATTAGGTTTACCTGTGAAGCCTATAAATTTTGCACGCATTCTTTGAAATAAATAATCAAGATTCTTATCTCTGGGTTTAATTGTATAATTTAACGACTTTAGGGATTTATCGATACTCGATATTCGTTGAGAATTTAAAGGATGTGTTTGGATGTATGGATCTTGTCGTTTGGCAGTCAGAAATTCTTGACCTTTAAATATCTTAAGAACTTCTAAAGCAGCATTTGGGTTAATATTTGCTTCTGCCATTAACTTAATGCCAGTTTGATCTGCGCTTGCTTCTTGCGTCCTTGTGTTCTTTAAAAAAGCTCTTTTTGATGCGCTTTGTGTGCCAGCCGCTAATCCAATCACTACATTAGTATCTCCAGTGGCCAAACCCGCAGCTGCACTTAATGCCATACCAATTCCTGCTACAGTTTGTGCGCGGTCAAAGTCAGATATTCTTTGTATGTAATGACCACCTATAATATGAGCAATTTCGTGGGCAATTACAGATTGCAATTGCTCTACTGTTTCTAATTTTGCAATTAACCCATAATGAATAAATATATTGTGTCCACTTGTTACAAATGCATTCATTGAACTATCATTTATTACAAGAATTTTGAAATTTTCTTTATCAATTTTTGTATTTTTGATTAGTGGTTCTGTAATTATCTTTAAGGTTTCTTCAATTTCAGCATCTCTTATTAACTCTTTTCCAAAAACGACTTTTGGTAAAAGCAAAGAAATAAACAAATATAAAAATAATATTTTTTTTATCATATCATTAAGTTAGATTTATATTCATTCAAATACAAATTAAGATTATTTCAAAAATGAAGTTAATATGGAGTGGGCTTCATTATTTATGATTTAGACCACCAACCTCGTCGTTTTGGCTTATCAGGCGCTTCGACTTTTAACTCGACCGATTTATCTTCATCTTTATCTTTAATTTCATCTGATGGTTTAGCTGTAGGTTTTTTTGCTTTCGTAACAGTCTTATTTTTACTTTTCGGTGTTTTGCTTTCAGATGTACTTACGTCCTGAGTTTTCTTTTTTAATTTCGCTTGGGGCTTTTTTGGTTTTTCTATTTCTTTATTTTTTTCTGCTTCAGCTTTATCAGCTTCAATTTGGGCTTTTGTGCGTCTTTTACGTTTTTTTGGTTTTGTTTCATCACTTAATTCGTCAACAGATTCATTAGACTCAGTTTGTTCATTTGGAGTATTTATTTCAATTTCAGTTATCTTTTTTGGCTTTTGTTTTCTTTTGGCTTTCACAGCTTTTGATTCAACTGGTTGTTCTTGATCATTTTCTGAATTTTCGTCAGGAGAACTATTAAAAATTGGAGTATCTACTTGATTAATATCATCAGAGCCTTCAGATGAATTTGTGGCAATATCATCTTTACGAGGCTTTCTGCGCCTTCTTCGGCGTCGCTTTTTGGGCTTATCATCATCCTCAAGGTTAGCTGAAGGTTCCGCATCATCAGAATTTTTTGCAACTTCTATATTTGCTACTGCTTCCATTTCGCGCGCAGTAGGCATGTCAAATACATCTGCAATAATTCGCGACGTAGTTTTGCGTTTTTCTAATTCATAATCTGTTCCAACCATGGATGATGATGCTTCAATAATTATTGAAATACCATATTGTGACTCAATTAGAGCAATGTTTTCTCTTTTATGGTTCATAAGATAGTTAGATATTCCAACTGGAACTGTTGCTAAAATTTCTTTTGTACGTTTTCTTATGGCTTCTTCTTCAATCTCTCTAAGTATTGATAACGCTTGGCTATCATCTGATCGAACAAGTCCAGTTCCTAAGCAATGTGGGCATTCTTTTGTAGTTGCTTCTAACATACCAGGTCTTAGTCTTTGACGTGACATTTCCATAAGGCCAAACCCTGAAATTCGCCCTACTTGAATGCGGGCTCTATCAGATTTTAATTTATCTTTCATGCGTTTTTCGACTGCTATGTTATTGCGGCGTTCTTCCATATCAATGAAATCAATTACAATTAACCCAGCTAAATCACGTAATCGTAGTTGACGTGCAACTTCATCAGCGGCTTCTAGATTTGTTTTTAATGCAGTCTTTTCAATCGAAGACTCTTTTGTTGCTTTACCTGAATTAACATCTACCGCAACTAATGCTTCCGTTACGCCTATAACAATATATCCTCCAGATTTAAGCTGAACGGTTGGGTTGAACATGCCACCAAGATAATTTTCCACCTGATATCTTGCATATAGAGGCATTTTATTCTTGTATTGTTTAACTCGCTTTACATGTGTTGGCATTAACATTGTCATATAAGCTTTTGCCGCCTCGTAGCCTCGCTCACCATCTACTATAATTTCGTCAATATCATTGTTATATAAATCACGAATTGAGCGTTTTATTATATCACCTTCAGCATAAATTTGAGTAGGGGCAATGCTTTCTAATGTAACATCTCTAATTTGTGTCCATTGTCGCATGAGATATTCGTAGTCTCTAAGTATATCGTCCCTATTGCGCTTTGCTCCAGCTGTTCGAACAATTAACCCAGCACCTTTGGGCACATCTAATTCACTAGTAATTTCTTTGATCTTTTTACGGTCTTGAACATTTGTAATTTTACGAGAAATACCACCACCTCGAGCCGTGTTTGGCATTAAAACACAATAACGACCAGCTAATGATAAATATGTTGTAAGTGCAGCGCCTTTATTACCACGTTCCTCCTTAACTACTTGTATTAATAATATTTGACGAACCTTAATTACTTCTTGGATTTTATACCTTCGAGGTCTAGGTTTTCTAGGTCGCACTTCTTCTTCAATGTCATCATCAGCAACAGACTCAATTTCGCTGTCTGAATTTGCTTCATCGTCAGATTCTACATTAATTTCACTATTATTCTTTAAATCTAAATCGATAGGATTATCTGAAACTTCTTCATTATCTGTAATAGAATTTGGATTTGAACTATCTTGATTTTCTGTCACATTTAGGGTTTCAACATTTTCATCTGATTTTTCAATGACATCTGATGAAATGCTAATGTCACTATCAGCCTCTTCTGCTATAACTTTTGGTTTTCGCTTCCTGATACGTGATTTTTTTTGTTGCGCTAAGTTTGCTTCTTCTTCCAATGTTTTTGCATAAGCTTCTTCTTCAGCTATTAATGCTTCTCGATCAGCAACTGGAATTTGGTAATAGTCAGGATGAATTTCTGCAAATGATAAAAATCCATGTCTATTTCCACCATAATCTACAAAAGCAGCTTGTAGTGAAGGCTCAACACGCGTCACTTTTGCTAAGTATATATTTCCCGAAAGTTGTCTTTTGTTTAAACTTTCAAAGTCAAATTCATCAACTTTATTTCCTTCAACAACAACAACTCTGGTTTCCTCAGCATGTGTTGCATCAATAAGCATTTTCTTTGGCATAATATTCTTTCGTCACGTAAATGGGGCCTCACTTTATAAAAAGTAGAGAATTTATTTACATGAATAGTTAAGGCGGAAATAAACGCGTGAATATCTTTGTAAAAGGCATTAAGCCATTCAAATTTACTATATTTTGCACACACGCGTTTCATCGCGGGTTTCTCCTGTGATCTTATTATGATCACTAATAAGGCTAGTCTTGCACTTTTTGTGCAATAAAGCTGTTCTCTTAGCCACATGGCTTGTTAGAGTTTTTAGAGGAGGACTTTGGTTGGGTATTAGCCACTACCTGTCTCATAAATTACTACTAACGAATCTCTTAATGATTTATTTAAATCATATAGTTCTTTTTTAGTTTGCTAAAAAATTAATTACAACGTGTATTTAATATATTGATTATCATTAATAATAATCAATAAAATTAAATATTTTTATTTTGCCCTTAAATAATTTATGATTGTTTGATATTAATTATTTAAATCATCTAGATAACGTCCATGACAAAAAATGTATATTTTTGTTGCAATTAATTAGGAAATTACAACTTGTTTCGTTTCATTTTTTCGTTTTTTGGATCTATTTTTGCTTTATTAACATTAGGATGTGCGCTGTTTGCTATAATTATAACAGCTATTTTCTATGCGTATGGAAATGATCTTCCTGATTATGATCAATTATCAAATTATCAACCAGCAACAATAAGTCGTGTTTATTCAAGAGATGGAAAAGTAATAGATGAGTTTGCACAACAAAGAAGATTATTTGTATCTGCTGATGAAATACCTGATATCGTAAAAAATGCCTTCATATCAGCTGAAGATAAGAATTTTTATAATCACATAGGATATGATCCAGCTGGGATTGCAAAAGCAATTTTTGATGCTGCAAATGGTAAAGAATTGAGAGGTGCATCTACCATAACACAGCAAGTTATGAAAAACTTTTTATTAACAAGGTCTCGCTCAATTGATCGTAAAATCAAAGAAATTATTTTGGCGACACGTATCGAAAAGTCGATGTCAAAAGATAAAATCTTAGAGCTTTACTTAAATGAAATATTTCTTGGTCAAAATTCTTATGGAATAGCTTCAGCTGCAGATACATATTTTAGTAAATCGTTAGATGAACTAGCCTTAGAAGAAGCGGCTTATCTAGCGTCTCTTCCAAAGGCTCCAAGTAATTATCACCCTGTGCGCCAAAAGGACCGTGCTATTTCTAGAAGAAATTTTGTGATACGCGAAATGGCAGAAAATGGTTATATAACAGATAATGAAGCGATAATTGCAAAATCAAAGGAATTGATTACTGTTCAAGGAGGTCAATTAGCTTCAAAACGAGCAGCTAGAGCTCCTAGAACATACTTTACTGATGAAATACGTAGGCAATTATCTTTAAGTTTTGGTGAAAAAGAATTTTTTACGGGTGGATTAGCCGTAAGCGCAACAATGGACCTAAAATTACAGTCCGATGCTGCTCAGGCATTACGTAAAGGTTTGGAAGATTATGATCGTAAATATAGCCCATGGAGAGGTCCAATTGATAGAATTGAAGATACTCATCTTCAAGATGATACATGGCGTGAAATACTAGCAAAAAAGAAGTTACCTAGAGACATTAAAGATTGGCATTTAGCTGTTATTTATGATGTGAGAAAAACAATTGCCAAAATAAAAGTAGAAGGATTCCAAAATAATAAAAATCAATTTTTAACTTTAAATGATGAAATGATTTGGGCCAAAAATAGGATATATGCCAACGGAAAGCGTGTAGTAATAAATACAGCAAAGGACATGTGGGCGGTTGGAGATGTAGTATTTGTTAAGCCCTTATATGACAGTGATAAAAATATTATCAAATGGACATTGCGACAAATACCAAAAATACAAGGTGCATTTGTTGCAATGGATACAGAAACTGGCAGGGTGTTAGCTATGCAGGGTGGGTTTTCTTATCAACATTCTGTATTTAATAGGGCAACACAAGCAAAGCGACAACCTGGTTCGTCTTTTAAGCCTTTTGTTTATGCAGCAGCACTAGATGTTGGATATAGTCCTGCATCACTTATAATTGATGCTCCCATAGAGATTGATACTCCACAAGGATTGTGGAGTCCTAAAAATTCTTCAAACAAATTTTATGGACCCGCGCCACTTAGAATTGGTATAGAACAGTCACGAAATTTAATGACAATTAGGTTGGCACAAGACGTTGGGATGGAGGTAATAAGTGGTTATGCTGAACGTTTTGGTGTTTATAATAAAATGCAAAAGCTTCTTGCAGCATCATTAGGCGCTCAAGAAACTACACTATATAGAATGGTATCATCGTACGCTATGTTTGCAAATGGAGGTGAACGTGTTGCCCCAACAATGGTTGACCGAGTTCAGGATAGATTTGGTAGAACTATCTATAAGCACGATAAAAGAAAGTGCACTAATTGTGAAAATAATGTACTTCAAATGGGTAAATCACCATATATTAATAGTAACCGGGAGCGTGTATTAGATCCTCTTACTGCCTTTAGGCTGCAATCAATGATGCGTGGAGTTGTTGAAAGGGGAACAGCAAAATCGGTTGAAATTAAAGGAGTGGAAATTGCTGGAAAAACTGGCACAACAAATGACGCAAAAGATGTATGGTTTGTTGGGTTTACTCGAAATATTGTTGCAGGATGCTTTATAGGATTTGATACACCAAAGCCTTTACGCAAGGGTGCATCAGGTGGTGGTATGTGTGGTCCTGTTTTTAAAGAGTTTATGATTGAAGCTATAAAGAAATATGGTTCAGGAAGTTTTAGCCAACCTCCAAACACATATTTTGCTAAGTTTGATAGAAACACTGGAGCGTTATTACCGGACGGCGGTACAGGAGGAAATCCAAATAATATACCAGGTTCAAATGTAACATCTGAATTGTTTAGGATAGGAGATGATCCAGTATTAGATGGTTTAATTACAGTTATAGATGGTGGTTTTTCTGTAATTGCGGATGAAGAAATATTTACTGAGTTTTCAGATGATTTAGGAATGACTACAGGAGACAACTGGATCAGGCATTACATAAATAGTAAAAAACAGCCAAATAAGATTAACTTTGGAAGTTTATCAAGTGGTGGTTTATATTGATGTGTTTTATAACAATTCATAATCAATAGATTAGGGCAAGTGGATGCGTGCAGAAATTGAGAATATTATTAGTGAAATCCATAAGTCTTTGGAATTGCTAAAACAGCGAATGGATTGGGAAACAGCTGAGCATCGAATGGAGGAATTTGATGCAATGTCAGAAAACCCTGATTTATGGAATAACCCTGAGAAAGCACAGAAATTGATGAGGGAAAGACAAATGCTTTCTGACTCAATATCAAACTTTAAAGAGCTAACATCTAATCTCCAGGATAATATTGACTTGATCGAGCTTGGTGAAATTGAAGAAGATGAAGAAATAATTAAAGAGGCTGAAAATAGTATATTAACGGTTCAACGAGAAGCGGCCAAACAAGAATTAGAGGCTTTATTGAATGGTGAGGTTGATTCTAATGATACATTTTTACAAATTAATGCTGGTGCTGGTGGAACAGAAAGTTGTGATTGGGCAAGTATGCTTGCTCGTATGTATATTAGATGGGCTGAACAAAAAGGTTATAAAGTAGACAGAATGGAAGAAAGTGTTGGTGATGAGGCCGGCATAAAGTCTGTTACATATCAGATCAGAGGGCATAATGCTTATGGATGGATGAAATCTGAGAGTGGAGTTCATCGTTTGGTGAGAATTTCACCTTTCGATAGTAATGCAAAGCGCCATACTTCATTTTCGTCTGTGTGGGTTTATCCTGTTGTCGATGATAATATTGACATTGATATTAACCCATCTGAAATACGTGTTGATACCTACCGCTCATCAGGTGCTGGGGGGCAGCATGTAAATACAACAGATTCAGCCGTAAGAATAACTCACATTCCTACTAATATAGTTGTTCAAAGCTCTGAAAAATCTCAACATCAAAATAGAGCCAATTGTATGGCAGCATTGAAGTCCAGGTTATATGAACTAGAAATGCGTAAAAGAACAGAAGGTATACAAGAAGCTCATGATAATAAAGGTGATGCAGGGTGGGGCAATCAAATCAGGTCGTATGTATTACACCCATATCAGATGGTAAAAGATTTAAGAACTAATGTAGAAACATCAGACAGCCAGGGAGTTTTAAATGGAGATCTTGATATGTTTATGGCAGCCACATTAGCACTTGATGTGGCTGGTAAAACTCGTGCTGAGGCACAATTAGATAACTAGGAAGTGCTCTAATTTGTTCAAAAATAAAATATGATAATCACTATAGATATAATTAGTGATTACTCAGGAGATTTAATTGGAGATTTAACCTTTGCAGAACTAGCGTTCAAAGGATCGTCTTGTCTTGTTACAGAGCCTTCGAAATGTGCACCGCTTTCAATTGCAATGGTTTTATGAATTATATCACCTTCAACGCGGGCTGTTGCGGTTAAGCGAACTTTTAGTCCTCTAACTCTTCCAATTACTCTGCCATGAACAACAATATCATCAGCTACTATTTCACCTTTGACTGTTGATCCTTCACCAACAGTAAGTAAATGTGCTCTAATATCCCCATCAACTGTGCCAGATATTTGAATATCACCAGAAGTTTTAACATTACCTTTTATGTGAATATCTGTTGATAATGTAGAAGCCGGTGGTTTGGCTTTTAATGATGTCGGTGTTGCTCCCATTGGGCTTGATGGTGCCGCTGGCGAACTAGCGGGTTTAGTAGGTGTATTATTGCCAATAGGTGAGGGTTTTTGTGGTTCTGGTTTCTTAGAAAACATTTTTTGTAGCCTTCATGTAATTTATTGCGTTTATTGGCTTCCCGCCAAGTCTTATTTCATAATGTAGGTGCACGCCAGTGCTTCTACCCGAGTTCCCCATAGATCCGATTTGTTCACCTCGTAACACTTTTTGCCCTTTTTTTACATGAATTTTATGTAAATGAGCGTAGTAGGTGATGAAACCTTGACTATGTCGAATTTTAATTAAACGGCCATATCCACCGTTGTTACCAGCGAATATAACAACACCATCGCCAGTGGCAACTATTTTCGTACCTAAAGGAGCTGCTAAATCAGTTCCATTGTGCATTCTGCGCTTCCCATTAACTGGATCTTTTCGATAACCAAAGCCACTTGTATATCTGTGTGAGCCATCAACAGGATGGCCTAATGGAACTTTTGCAATTGCTAATTTTAATAAACTTACCTCATCAAGATCACGAAGTACTTTAGAAGCTCGTTCGGACATGTGATCATGCAAGACACTTTCTGAAGAAGTCTCTATTGGAGTAATAGCACCTCCAGTTCCAGAATATCCTCTCCTTACTTCATTCACTAAGGATTTTGTATTTATACCTTTTTTGTTCAATACCTTAGATAAAGGAGCTAATGCAATATCGACAGCTTCTTCTAATCTATTAAATATTTGATTACCACGCTCTTGTAATAATGCAGAATCTAATTCTAGCGTTTCTACCTGGGTTTCCATAATTGTTGTCTCTTCATAGAGTTTGTCTCTCTCAGCAGAAGTTTTTTTGAGAGCATCAGATAGAAAGGCAAGTGTATCTTTATTGTCTATTGATTTTCCAAATTCTGAATTGATTTCATTTGAAACCGTCCTAAATTTATTTTGCAAATTATTTGCTCTTTCAATAGCATTGTCGCGTGCTTTAATTGCATCCTGCAACTTACGTTGCATAATATTCAATCCTTTACCTAATTCCCGGCGTTGTTCTTCTAATTCTAGTAGCTCTGATTGCTGAATGGAAACTTGGTCAAGTGCTATGTAGAACCTCTCCAAGGATGTTTGGGCTTCTAATGATCTTTTATTACGCTCGTTCGATAGTTGCTCTAAGCGGCTCTCGTAAGCTTGTTGTAAGACACCTGCTTGTTCTTTGTCAGTTTTAGCTGAAATTGCCTGTACCGCCAGCATAACTGTAGCTATTATCATCCAACAAAATGATAATGCGAATGTGGTTCCAACAACAGTTTGAATAATTGGAGTTAATCTTACATATCTTGCAGTTTTATCTGAACGTAAATAAATCCGTTGCTCTGGAATACGCTTGCTTAAAAACATATTTATATTGGTAAGATTTTTCTGCATGCTAAGTTTCTTCCAATCGTGAAACAATTTATGGTAATTCATTAAGATCTTTTCTTTGGTTACTCAATGAATTTCATAAATCGATTTGTTTTAATTTATTAATGGCCTGAAATAAGCAAAATATTGCCAGTTTTTTATCAGCTAACTGCTATTGGCCAATAAAAGTCTAGTGGTATACCAGCTTCAGCTCTCTTTTCGTCATTAAATGGAGGTTTTAGACTACTTTTAAAATATTTCTTAACTAATTCATGAAACGTTTCTTTTGGATCTTTATCATACCTTCCACATAAAAAATGAAACCATTTAGAGCCAAAAGCAACATGGCCTACTTCCTCCGAATAAATAATTTCCAAAGTTTTTACAGTTTCTTTATCGTTTATATCCTTAAAAAGTTTTATCATTCCTGGTGTTACATCTAGCCCTCTGGCTTCAAGGACCATAGGAACTATGGCAAGTCTTCCAAGGAAATCTTCAGATGTTTCCTCTGCTGAGCTCCACATTCCAGCATGAGCAGGTAACTCGCCGTAGTATGATCCCTTAGCAATTAGGCGCTCAGATAGTAATCTAAAATGTTTACTCTCTTCTTGAGCGGCTTTTACCCAATCATCAAAGTAGCCCATTGGCATTTTAATATGAGCAAATCTTGCGATAATATCCCAGTGCAAATCAACTGCATTTAATTCTATATGGGCTATTGCATGCAAAAGTGCTATTCGACCTTTTTCATTACCATATTTTCGTTTGGGCATGTCTCTTGGAGGTAATAATATTGGGTTCTGGGGTCGAGAAGGTTTAATTGGAGGTATTGTGTCTCCAATATCAATGTTTTTATTAAACTTATCTGAAGAAAACCATATTTTAGAATATTCTTCTGATTTTAAAATTTTTAAATGTGGATCAGATGTTGTTAAAACATCAACAGCCATTTGTGTTAGTGTCATGATAAATTTTGCTTTTTAATACTTTCAAGTAAGATTTTGGCATGACCTGCAACCTTAACTTTTCTCCATTCATGCAATATTTCACCCGTTGGATTGATGAGAAATGTAGATCGCTCTATGCCCATATATTTTTTACCGTACATATTCTTTTCAACCCATACATCAAAAAATTCACATAAAGTTTTATTGGTGTCTGAAAGTAATTCTAAATTTAGGTTATGTTTAAAAATGAATTTATTATGTGCCTCAAGAGTATCTGTAGATACTCCTATTATAATAGTATTTAACTTATCAAATTCTGGTTTTAGTTCAGTAAAATCTTTGGCTTCTTTTGTACACCCAGGTGTATCATCTCTAGGATAAAAATATAATACTACATATTTCCCAAATAAATCTGAGAACATAAATATTTTGTTATTCTTGTGCGTTATTTTTAAATTTTGCACATTTTTACCAATAATTGGCATTCATATTCCAATTCGCTAGTCTTATTGAAAAGTAACGTATAGTTAAAGGAATATAGGCTCAAGGTTTATATTAGAGTACAAAATGGGGAAATATATTGGTTGATAAAGATCAAGAAATTCAAGAAGCTAATAATTACTCATTGGATGTAATAGCAAAGTTTATCCGATGGTCATTATATGTAATTTTATTTATTGTTTTTGTGCTACCAACAATATTTTTGAGTTATATTTACTTAAACGATGAAGCTGAAATAACAGAATTATCTTTTTTAAGAAGTTATGCTGAAGAAAAAATAGAACAACAGCTCGTTAAATATGATGTAAGAATATCTTCAGCTGGTATAGCAAAAGGCGAGGCTTTCTTTTCACCAAAATTTATTTTTATGGATGTAACAGTCGATAATGAAAATGAAGATAGATTGTATGAGCTACCTAAAGTTTATACAAATCTCAACCTACTTAATAGAAATGATAAGGGTTCTATAACAATAGAAAACGCACAATTATTTTTAAAAAGAAATCTATCAGGTAGACTCATTATATCGTCTGATGAAATGTCTAAAGAGAATTTATTTGAAAGAATTGATTTAACATCAATTGCATTTTCAAAGATACCAATATTAAATCGCTTTACTAAATTCCATGCTGAAAATATTTCCATTGATTATCACGATGATAAAACAAAAAATAATTACATTTTCAAAAACGGTAAATTTAGCATAAAAAAAGATATAGATGATTTATCATTTTCGAGTACATTTGATTTAATTAAATCAAACAGTGATATTTCAATAATTAAACTGTCTGGAAATCATAAAATTAATGATGAAACTTTTGAAGTAATTGCAAAAGTAGAAGACGCAGATCCATTAACATTAGCTAATCAAATTCCAGCTCTGGATTGGTTGCGAAACTTAGAAACTAATGTGAATGCATCAATCATCACATTATTTAATAGTGATATAGATATTTTAAACATGGATGGTGTGATTGAATTAGAAGCAGGTAAGTTGAAGTCAACACCTCAATATGCATCAACGGATTTTCTACACTTAAAAACATATTTTGATTATGATTTAAATTCGGACATTTTTAATTTTTCAAACTTTGAATTTAAATCCAAGCAACTATCAGCAAATGGATCTGCAAAAAACTTTCTTCTTAGGGACTCTAATTTTAATATAACGGGTTCTAAAACTAAATTAAAAATTTCAGAAGGTAAATTTAATCGGCCAGATATTTTTGAAAATGAGACTATTTCATTAAAATCAGGATTTGCTGATTTATTGATAAATATCGAACCATTCAGCATTAACTTAGAAAATAGTAATATTCAAAGTGCTCAATCAAATTTAATATTAAATGGGAAATTATCAGCAAGAAATGATTATTGGGAAAGTGATTTTAATTTAGAAATTGATGTATTGGATAAGCAACAAATTATTGATTTTTGGCCAATAAATTATAATGCCAAATCTAGAAAATGGACTGCTCAAAACGTCAATAGTTCCTTGATTTCTAATATTAAAGGAAATTTGAAAAGTTCTATGGGTGTAACAAATTCAGAATTTACATTCGATTTTGATGATACAAGTATAAATGCAATAAAATCAGTTGTGCCGCTTGTTGGAATATCCGGTGAGGGAAGCTTATCTGATAATCAAATTACATTTAATTTAGAAAGTGGAGTATTTGAAACTTCACCGGGATATTTCACGAACTTAAGTGGTAGTATATTTCATATTCCAAACATAAAGGTTTTGCCTGCAAAAGGGCAAATGAAATTAAATGCAAAAGGAAAATTAAAGTCATTTTTTGAAATATTAGACTCAGACAAATTTAAATATTTAGAAAAAGCTGGCTTTGATTCTGATATTGCAAATGGTTTGATGGAATTAGGTGGTTGGATCGAGTGGCCACTCATAAAAGGTGTATCTCAAGAACAAGTGCTATTCTCTGTTGATGGCATTTTATCAAATATTGAAAGTGATAAAATCATAAGAAATCGCAATATTGTCTCTGATAGTCTTGCATTAAAAGCTTCTGATGAGAAGTTATCCATTTTTGGAAAAAGTAAAATTGATAACTTTCCAATTGAATTTTCATGGATGCAAAATTTAAAAAATAATTCTGATAGAATGAGTACTGTAGATGCTAAATTTTATATCAATCAAAACGGTTTAGATACATTTAATGTTTTATTACCTGAAGGTATGTTCAGTGGAAATGCACAAGGGAACTTGAGATTAAGTTTAAGGCCAAAAAAACCAGCTAAATTTTTGATGAGTAGTAATCTTAAGGGGGCTGAAATTAATATCAATTCTCTTGGATGGAGTAATAAAAGCATCAAAAACGGTAACTTAAATATTCGGGGGAGTTTATCTACTCCAATTGATATTAATGAAATCAGAATTTTAGCTGATGATTTAAATGCTAATGGGAAAGTTAATTTTGATAATGATAGTAAATTTAAGTCAGCAGTTTTTCCAGAAATCAATGTTGCAGACTGGTTTTCGACATCATTGACCGTAAGCAAAACTGATAGTGAAAGCTTGATGGAGCTAGATGGAGGTGTGGTTGATTTTAGAAAGCTTGTTTTTGGGAAAAGTGATGATACAGAAGTTGGGCTATTAAATGTTTCATTAGATAGTCTTAGAATTTCGGAAGGTATAGAGTTTACAAATTTTAGTACTAATATTGATTTTAGTCAAAAAGAATTAGGAAACTTTAAAGCCCAAATAAATGGTGGTGCGAATATTTTTGGCAAGCTTTCAAAGGGTGAATTTGGTACAATTATTACTTTGAATGGGGATGATGCAGGGCATGTATTAAGATCAGCTGGAATATTAGATAACATTCGTGGTGGAAAATTAAATTTGGTACTAACTCCCAATGAAAAAAATGGATATTATACTGGCAGATTTATAACAAATAAATTCCGTATGCTTCACTCAAATCCTGTAGCCTTATTACTTGATAGTTTAAGTTTAGTTGGACTTGTGGATAAATTGGAAAATGAAGGCATTCAATTCAATCAAGCAAAGGGTTGGTTAAATATAACTCCTGAAGGCATACAACTGCGTGATGTAAGTTTAGTTGGCTTGTCTATGGGAATGAGTATTACCGGTTGGTATGATAAAAAGAAAAAAGCTATTAATTTTGATGGTGTCATTACTCCTGTTTATGCAATAAATGGAGTTTTCGAAAGATTAGCAGGCAAGCTTTTTGGAGAACAAAAAGGAGAAGGTTTATTTAGTTTCGTGTATACGATGAAGGGCCCAACTAATGCGCCAAATGTTAAGGTTAAACCACTTTCAATTTTAACACCTGGAGGTTTCCGCAAAATATTTAGATCAGATATACCCGCACCTTCCAAGTAACTCTTGCATATAGAAAACAATCAATTAATTAAAACACATGAAATTATCTGATTTTGACTTCAAATTACCAAATGAATTAATAGCATTGAGGCCTGCAGACCCTCGAAGTTCTTCAAAGCTATTAGTATCGTCAGGGGATGAAATCATAGATGACCATTTCTTTAATATAATTAAGTATCTTAAAAGAGGTGACAGACTTGTTTTAAACGATACTAAAGTTATTCCAGCAAAGTTATCGGGGCAAAGAATTCGTTATTCAGATAATGGAAAAACATCAGCAAATATTGGTGTAAATCTTTTGTCGATGATTAAAGAAGGACATTGGCTGGCCTTAGCGAAGCCGGCAAAAAGGGTAAATGTGGGTGAAACAATACACTTTGGTAAAGATCTAAACGCACTAGTTTTGGAAAAATCACCTGATGGATTGCTATTAAAATTTAATATGTCAGAAGAAAATTTTGAGAAAAAGTTAGAGACATTAGGGAAAATGCCTCTACCACCTTATATTGCTTCACAAAGATTACCCGATGAACTTGACGACAATGATTATCAAACAGTATTTGCAAAACACTCTGGATCTGTTGCTGCACCGACAGCATCATTACATTTTGATAATATGATTTTAAAGCAATTAATTGATTGTGGAATAAAAATTTCTAAAGTTACTTTACATGTTGGTGCAGGTACTTTTCTCCCTGTGAAAGTTAACAATATTGCTGATCATAAGATGCATGCAGAGTGGGGTGAGGTAAGTGATATTGCTGCATTAGAAATTGCTCAAACTAAATCTGAAGGTGGCCGAATTATACCAGTTGGAACAACTGCTTTGAGGTTAATAGAAACAGCAGCTAGATCAGGTCAAATTGAAGCTTGGTCTGGAGATACTGATATATTCATAACTCCTGGTTTTAAATTTAATATTGCAGATGGGTTGATTACAAATTTTCACTTGCCAAAATCAACATTGTTGATGTTAGTAAGTGCTTTGATGGGATCTAAAAGATTAAAAAATATATACTCACATGCTATAAAGAATAAATATCGGTTTTTTTCTTATGGCGATGCATCTTTATTACTTCCATAAAATATAAACGACTTTATAAGCGTCGCTAATACACAAATCATTAATTTTGATTCTGTTATTATTTACATAATTTTTTTGGATAATCTGATGTTTTTTGTAATCAAAAATTCGTGGGCTTTGTTGTTTGGCATGTTCTTATTAATGCTAGGAAATGGCCTTCAGGGGACTCTTTTAGGTGTCAGGGGTTCTATAGAAGGAATGTCTCCGCAAACAATGTCTTGGGTTATGACTGGCTATTTTGTTGGGTTTTTATTTGGATCGCAGCTGACGCCAAACATGATTAGGAGAGTAGGACATGTTCGGGTATTTGCGGCTTTGGGTTCGCTAGTATCGGCTTGCTTAATCTTATATGCAGCTTGGACCAATCCATATTTTTGGTTTTTATTAAGAATAATTGTTGGATTTTGTTTTTCTGGTATTTATGTGGTTGCTGAAAGTTGGTTAAATGATTCATCTTCAAATGAGACAAGAGGACAAACATTATCTGCTTATTTAATAGTTCAGATGATGGGAATAGTTCTCGCTCAGGCTGTTTTGAACTTTGCTGATCCATCGGGTTATATGTTATTTATCATAATTTCAGTTGTTGTATCTCTTTCATTTGCTCCAATATTGCTTTCAGTTAGCCCAGCACCTCAATTTCAAACATCAAAGAGAATGACTTTATCACAGCTATGGAGTATTTCCCCTCTTGGTGTTGTAGGGCAATTTTTTCTAGGTGCTATATTTGCTGCATTATTTGGAATGGCGTCGGTTTATGGTACTGAAAGAGGTTTGACAGTAAAAGACATATCATTATTTGTAGCTGCAATATATTTTGGTGGAATGATTTTACAGTACCCCATTGGATGGGTGTCCGATCGAATGGATCGTCGTGTTCTGATATTTATAGTTTGTTCAATTGGAACATTTTTTAGCTTTGCTGCAAATTTATCTGATAGCTTTATATGGCTCCTCATTGTTGCTTTTATAATTGGTGGAGTATCTAATCCATTATATTCTTTATATATCGCATACACTAACGATTACCTTGAACATGATGATATGGCATCTGCTTCGGGGGGGTTGATATTTTTGACTGGTATTGGGGCCATATTCGGACCAAGTATAGTTGGATGGTTATTGGATGCATATGGTGCAGCTAGTTATTTTTGGTTTATAGGGAGTGTAATGGCTATCATGGGTAGTTATGCCTTGTACCGTATGACGCAAACTTCAAGCACGGCAGTTGAAGATACAAGTGCTTATGCTCCCATCACACCAACTTCGACGCCGGTTGCCATGGAACTTGCCCAAGAGTATGCAATTGAAATGGCCTTGGAGGAAGAAGAAATCAATCAATAGTTTTTAAAAATCTATTAAATATGCAAAAATAGCTAGGCTTGTATATCTCTGATTTATCATCCATAATAAATATAGTTTAATATTAAACAATATTTGGAGTTATTATGGCTACAGACTATGATATGATTGTAATTGGTGCTGGTCCGGGAGGTTATGTAGCAGCGATTAGAGGTGCGCAATTAGGTCTAAAAGTTGCTATTATTGAGCGAGAGCATATGGGTGGGATATGTCTCAATTGGGGCTGTATACCAACCAAAGCTATGCTGCGATCGTCTGAAATATTTCATTTAATGCATCGAGCAAGTGAATTTGGTTTATCCGTTGATAAAATTAACTTTGATTTAGAAGCTGTAGTGAAGCGTTCTAGAGGAGTTGCATCAAAGCTTAATTCAGGAATTAGTCATTTGTTAAAGAAAAATAAAATTGATGTATTGATGGGGAATGCATCAATCACAGCTAAAAATACTGTTACTGTTGAAACAGATAAGGGTATGAAAAAGCTTCAAGGACAAAATATAATTCTCGCAACAGGTGCAAGAGCAAGAGAGCTCCCCGGACTAGAGGCTGATGGAGATCTAGTATGGACTTATAAAGCTGCTTTGACACCAACAAGAATGCCAAAAAAGCTATTGGTAATTGGTTCGGGTGCAATAGGTATAGAATTTGCAAGTTTTTATAATACTTTAGGCGCTGATACCACTGTTGTTGAAGTTATGGACCATATATTACCCATAGAAGATGAGGAAATTTCACTATTTGCAAAAAAATCTTTTATTAAACAGGGTATGAAAATTATAGAAAAAGCAACTGTAAAGAAATTGGATCGCCTCAAAGGAAAAGTAGTTGCGCATATTGAAATAAATTCCAAAATTGAAAAACAAGAATTTGATACAGTTATTTCCGCTGTGGGCATTGTTGGGAATATAGAAAATATTGGCCTAGAGACTTTAAATATAAAAGAAGAACGAAGCCATGTAGTCACAGATAAATTCTGCAGAACAAATGTAGAAGGAGTTTTTGCAATTGGAGATCTGGCTGCGCCACCATGGTTGGCTCATAAAGCTTCACATGAAGGTGTTATGGTTGCTGAACTTATTGCTGGTAAAAACCCACATTCAATAAAACCTGAAAGTATTGCAGGATGTACGTATTGTTATCCACAGATTGCTTCTGTTGGGTATACTGAAGCAAAGGCAATAGAGAAGGGCTTTGATATAAAAGTTGGCCGTTTTCCTTTTGTTGGAAATGGAAAAGCAATTGCACTAGGTGAAACTGAAGGGTTAGTAAAAACAATTTTTGATGCAAAAAATGGCGAACTACTTGGTGCACATATGGTTGGAGCAGAAGTAACTGAAATGATACAAGGGTATGTGGTATCAAGACAGTTAGAAACAACCGAACAAGATTTAATGAATACAGTATTTCCACACCCAACTTTATCAGAGATGATGCATGAGAGTGTATTAGATGCATATGGGCAAGCGATACATATATGATTTCTAGTTTACGTATGTATGAATTCCCTGAGTTGCAAAACGCATTAAATAATTATTGGAATTTAATACATAATGAACTTTTAAGTTATGGTATTAATTCACCATTATCGCTTGATACTTCAAGTAACGAACAACAAGTATGGCTAGACCCTAATCTTGTCTTGGCTCAAACATGTGGTATGCCGTATCGAAAGTTTTTACATGAAAAAGTTACATTAATTGGTACGCCAGATTTTGGTGTAGATGATTGTCATGAGGGTTATTACAATAGTGTTTTTATATCTAATATAAATGATAGTAGAAAACATTTATTTGATTTTAAAGATGCATTGTTTACATACAATATGGTTAACTCTCAGTCTGGGCTGGCTGCAGCTTATACTGATGCAAAAAAAAATGGTTTTTGGTTTAAACGAAGAATTATTAGTGGAAGCCATAAAAAGTCTTGTGAGATGGTTGCTAATGGAGAAGCTGATATAGCTTGTATTGATGCAATAACATGGCGATTTATTGAAAAATATACTTCATTAAAAAAATACATAAGAATTATATCTAAAACTGATCCTACGCCTGGGTTACCATATATTTCTTCGATTGAAGCAAATCAAAGTATAGTTTTTAATTCAATAAAAATTGCTTTAGAAAAATTAAATAATAATGAAAAAAAAATGTTAGGAATTAAGAGGATAGTTTGGATCACTAAATCTGAATATTTAAGATATGAAAATCCGCCAACAGACGCAACTAGAGGTGATTTATCTATCATGCCTGGTTCTTATTAAGAAAATGCTAATCCAACAAGATAAGCAACAATTGCACAGACACCACCAACTAGAACTGTTTCGCTAACGCTCCTATATATATTTTGTCTGACAACAAAATATCGCAGTAAACCTAATGCTATTAGTGCAAAAAATGTTGAAAATACAGATACTTGAAAGGTAAAGCTATTAGCTTCTAAAATAAAGTATGGTAAGAGAGGAATTATTCCGAAACATATAAATGCCATAAATGTTGCCAATCCATTAAATATTGGATTTTCTCCATTTGGATCTGCCATTTGTATTTCATACGTCATCATAAAGTCAGCATAATGTTCGGGATAATGTTCTAAAATATCTGTCATTTCTTGCGCGTGTTCTAAAGAAAACCCTCTGTCTTGTAACATTTCGATAGATTCAATGCGCTCCATTTCAGGGTTATTTTTTATTTCATGAAGCTCTTTCTCACGGATAGAGTGATAAAGATCTTGTTCTGAACGTGCAGATAAGAATT
The DNA here is from genome assembly GCA_900197625.1 of Rhodobacteraceae bacterium Water-Bin34. Classification (GTDB taxonomy): domain Bacteria; phylum Pseudomonadota; class Alphaproteobacteria; order Rhodobacterales; family Rhodobacteraceae; genus Amylibacter. The sequence continues at coordinate 31,453 of FZLS01000006.1, forward strand.
CACCCAATCCCATTGCAGCTCCATCTGCAAACAAATTGGCCAATCCAAATAATAAAACTGCTATTCCACCAATTTCTGCAATTCCCCCAGCTCCAGCACCTGCAAATCCAGCAACAACTGCAAATGTGGTTACAATACCGTCATTTCCGCCATATATAATTTGCTTTATAAATTCAGCAACTGGACTTATGTGATGTTCTCTGCCTTTATGATCGGCCATTTTATCTGAAGCAGTAATCATGTATCTTAACTAGCTTGCTGGTATTAAAAGCACCAGAAAAATAATAGTATTTATATTTCTATTAATTAAAATCAATAAAAATAAGTGGATGAACTTTCTTGTGCGATGACTGGCGCTTATGTTATGTATTTTGTTAAATTAGTTTTGAGTCGGGTGTAATTTTCTGTTTGAAAAAGCTTCTCATAACTCACCAAATTTACAGTAAATAAATACTCTTTTAAGAACAAGTTTGAGCTAGGAGAAAATTATGAAAGATAACGCGGGACTTTGCCCAGTAATGCATGGTGGTAATACTACCAGTAATACAGGTACAACCAATCAAGATTGGTGGCCAAATCAATTAAACCTCAATATCTTGCGACAACATGATGTAAAATCAAACCCAATGGGGTCTAATTTTAGCTATAAAGATTCTTTCAAGCAGTTAGATTATGATGCATTAAAAAAAGATCTACATGCATTGATGACTGATTCACAGGATTGGTGGCCGGCAGATTATGGCCACTATGGCCCATTTTTTATAAGAATGACATGGCATGCCGCTGGTACTTACCGCACAGGCGATGGCCGTGGAGGTGGTGGCACAGGTGCTCAGCGCTTTGCGCCATTAAACTCATGGCCTGATAATGGAAATCTAGATAAAGCACGACGATTACTTTGGCCTATCAAACAAAAATATGGCAATAAAATTTCATGGGCAGATTTACTTATATTAACTGGAAATGTTGCGATTGAATCAATGGGAGGTGAGGTCTTTGGATTTGGTGGTGGCCGCGAAGATATCTGGCATCCTGAAGAAGATATTTACTGGGGTGTTGAAACTGACTGGTTAGCAGACAATCGATACGAAGATACTCGCCAATCCTTGGAAAATCCCCTAGCTGCTGTTCAAATGGGTCTAATTTATGTTAATCCAGAAGGCCCAAACGGTAATCCTGACCCATTATTAAGTGCTCAAGATATTCGTGAAACCTTTGGTAGAATGGCAATGAATGACGAAGAAACTGTAGCCTTAGTAGCTGGTGGCCATACTTTTGGTAAAGCTCATGGTGCAGGTGATCCTAATCTTGTGGGCGCAGAACCTGAGGGTGGTCCGATTGAACAAATGGGTTTCGGTTGGATAAATAGTCATGGCACTGGTGTTGGTAGAGATACAACAACAAGTGGAATTGAAGGGCCCTGGACAGCTAATCCTACACAATGGGACAATGGATATTTTGATTTATTATTTAAATATGAATGGGCATTAACTAAAAGTCCTGCAGGGGCAAATATCTGGCACCCAATTAATATTGTGGAATCTGATATGGCGCCTGAGGTGGACGATGCAGATTTGAAAGTAACGCCTATGATGACAACAGCTGACATGGCAATGATAAAAGATCCGTCATATAGAGCAATATCAGAACGTTACCACCAAAATCCGCAAGAATTAGCTGATGCATTTTCAAGGGCTTGGTACAAATTACTACATAGAGATATGGGGCCAAAAATACGTTACCAAGGCCCAGAAGTTCCAGAAGAAGAGATGATTTGGCAAGATCCTATACCTCTTGGTTCTACTGATTACGATATTTCAGCCGTTCGAGAAGACCTTAAGTCTTGTGGCCTATCAGCATTAGAATTGATTGAAACTGCCTGGGCATCTGCATCCACTTTTCGTGGAACAGATATGAGAGGTGGTGCGAATGGTGCTCGTATAAGATTAGCGCCACAAAAAAACTGGGATGCAAATAAGCCAGAGCAGTTAACTCGTGTATTAAATGTTTTAAAACCTATTGCTGAAAATCATAATGCAAGTTTGGCGGACGTAATAGTTTTGGCTGGTGGCATTGGAATAGAAATGGCTTGTGGTATTGAGGTTGCATTTTCTCCAGGGCGCGGGGATGCATTAGAAGAACAAACGGATGGTGAATCTTTTGCGGTGCTTGAACCAATGGCTGATGGTTTTAGAAATTACCAAAAGACTGATTTTACCGTTTCACCTGAAGAAATGCTATTAGATCGTGCTCATATGCTTGGCTTAACAGCTTCAGAAATGACCGTATTAATAGGTGGGTTCCGCTCATTAGGCATTAGTTCATCTGGACATGGAATTTGGAATACTGAGGGTAATTTAAATAATGATTGGTTCAATATTCTTTTAGATATGAACGTTGAATGGTCTTCAACAGGACCTAACAGTTACGAAGCAAAAGATAGGAATTCGGGTAAGGTTTTAAGAACTGCGACCAGAGTTGATTTAGTCTTTGGATCAAATTCAGAATTAAGAGCTTTAGCAGAAGTTTATGCACAAGAAGATAATAAAGATAAATTTGTCACTGACTTTATTTCTGCCTGGAATAAAGTAATGAATGCTGACATGTTTGAATAAATATAATTTTCTAATTTATTAAATAAATAAAAGGGCCAATAAGAATTAATCTTTTGGCCCTTCTTGATCCAGAAACTTAATTTTATATTTTAGATAATTTCAAAGAATATATATTATATGATTAAAAATTTATTGGATTTTTCCTACAAGACATTTATTTCTACATTATATATATAGGTCTTAAACAAGGATCTATTTTATGCGTGATTTAACTATTCCAGCAGAGCGCCATCCAGAGAAAGCAAATAAGCCTGATAATGCGCAACCGAGTAAGCCTTCTTGGATTAGAGTTAAGGCGCCGGTTTCTGAAGGTTATAAAAAAACACGCGATATAATGCGTGATAATAAATTAGTAACTGTATGTGAAGAAGCTGGATGTCCAAATGTTGGAGAGTGCTGGTCTCAAGGACATGCAACGATGATGATTATGGGTGAAGTATGTACTCGAGCTTGTACATTTTGTAACATAGCAACAGGTAAGCCCCCAGAAGATCTAGATATATTTGAACCTGGTCGAGTTGCAGATGCAGTAAAAAAACTTGGATTAAATCACGTTGTTGTAACTTCTGTAGATCGAGATGATGTTCAAGATGGTGGAGCTGAGCATTTTGCGCAAACTATTCGAGCAATTAGAAAAAAATCCCCAAACACTACAATAGAAATTCTTACACCAGACTTTATTAGGTGTGATGATAATGTTTTGAAAGTTGTAGTTGATGCAAAACCTGATGTTTTCAATCATAATTTAGAAACTGTTCCTGGTCTATATCCAGAAGTAAGGCCAGGAGCACGATATTTTCATTCATTAAGGTTATTGCAACGAGTTAAGGAAATTGATCCTACCATGTTTACAAAGTCAGGAATTATGGTTGGGTTAGGTGAGAATAAACAATCTGTAGTTCAAATAATGGACGACATGCGAGCTGCCGATATTGATTTTCTTACAATTGGTCAATATCTACAACCCACTCCTAAACATCATGCCGTTGATAGATTTGTTACGCCTGATGAATTCAAAGTTTATGAGAAAACTGCATATAATAAAGGGTTTTTAATGGTTTCTGCATCACCATTAACCCGTTCAAGTTATCATGCTGGTGATGATTTTTCAAGATTGAGAAAAGCTAGATTGGAAAAGTTTGGTAAATAATTTTTTCGATTAATTGAAATAAGTTACTACCCAAAGTTAATATAAAAGTCATCATCTACGAGGTGTTTTATTTCCCTTGCCTTTGAATGTTTTTTTTCCAGATTTAACTTTGTTTCGATTATTATCCCTTGGTCCCGATCCTCTTTTTGAATTGGCACCTCCACCTCTTCTTCTTGGCACAGGTTTTTCAAAACTTGGAATTAAATTCTGTGTAAGGCCATCTATTTCTACAACTGGAATATCCATTTTAATAATCTTTTCGATATCCCATAATTGTTTGTGTTCATCAGGTGCACAAAATGCAATTGCTTTACCATTAGCACCAGCACGAGCAGTACGACCAATACGATGTACGTAAGATTCTGGAACATTCGGTAAATCAAAGTTTATAACAATTTCTATACCTGGAATATCTATGCCACGTGCTGCTATGTCAGTGGCAATTAAAACGTAAGTTTTACCCTTTTTAAAATCATCTAATGCTCTTTGACGTTGGCCTTGTGATTTATTACCATGAATTGCATCTGCAGCAATCTTTTGTGTTCCTAACCATTTAACTAGTTTGTCTGAGCCATGTTTAGTTCGTGAAAAAACAATAACTCTCTTTTTGGGATTTGCTGTTATTATTCTTTGTAATGCTAAACTTTTATTTTGCTTTGATAGATGCATTAAGCTCTGTTCAATTTTATCTACGGTAGAATTTTCAGGCGTAACAGAAACTTGGATAGGATTATCTAAATACATTTCGGTTAGTTTTTTGATTTCTTTCGACATGGTTGCAGAAAATAACAGCGTCTGCCTATCTTTGCTAACTTTAGATATGATACGCTTAACTGCTGGTAGGAAGCCAATATCAAGCATTTGATCAGCTTCATCTAAAACTAAAAATTTTGTTTCATCTAATCGTAAACCTTTTTGATCAACTAAATCTTCAAGTCTCCCAGGTGTTGCCACTAAAATATCAACGCCTTTGGACAAATCACGCATTTGTTTTCGTATAGGTGCTCCACCAATTGCATGTGTAAAGTTTAATGGTAATTTTTTGCCAAAACTTACAAAGGCTTCATGTATTTGTAGCGCTAATTCACGTGTAGGAGAAAGAATAATAGCTCTTGCAGAGCGACCTTTTATAGCTATCGGATTCATTAATAATTGTTGTATTAATGGCAAAGCAAATGCGGCGGTTTTACCTGTTCCAGTTTGTGCTAATCCAACTAAATCTTTTTTATTTAAAACTGCGGGAATTGCTTGAGATTGAATTGGTGTTGGGACTGTATACCCAAGAAAGCCTAAAGCTTTGACGATCTCTGGGTCTAGGCCTAATTTTAAAAATGCACTTGCATCAGACTTAGGTTGCTCTACTTGCTTTTTTTTCTTTTCATCACGATTTTTTAATTTTGAAGACGCTGAAGTTAATAAAGAGGCTTCATCTTTTTTAAGTATTGTTATGTTTGATGCAGCTTTTTTACCAGTTTTTTCATCTAGTAATAACTCATAAGTTAGCATATCGCCTTCTTTTACAACTTTTAAGCCTGAAGCTTTAAGTGCTGACATATGAACAAATACATCATCGCCACCTTGATCAGGATTTATGAAACCTAATCCTTTTACAGGATTATACCAAATTACTGTGCCTGTTAGCATGTTAATTCGCTCTCAAGATTTATGCTTGTAGGCCGCATGGCACTAATTCAAGCTATTGATGGCTAAAACCTTGGGATTCTATATTACGAATCGCCGTCAAATGCTTATACACCTGGCCAGCCGAAGTTGATCTAATAGGTGACAGTGAAGATGAAAACAAGCGTGTTTATTAAATGAGTTGTAGTAATTAAATTTAAGTTAATAAGTTTCCTATTTAAATACAACTTTTCCAATATGATCTAAATTTCTATTCCTTTGGGCATAATCAATACCATAGCCAACAACAAATTCATCAGGAATTTCAAAGCCAATCCAATCTGCTTTAATTTCTACTTCTCTTCTAGCTGGTTTGTCTAGGAGGGCGCATACTTTTAACCTGGCTGGTTTCCTGGACTCTAATAATGTTTTAACATGGTGTAATGTATGCCCAGTATCTACGATGTCTTCGATTACTAAAACATCCCGGCCTTCAATTTCACCTCTCAAATCTTTAAGGATCCTTACCTCTCGAGAGCTTTCTGTAGAATTTCCATAAGATGAGGTTTCAAGGAAATCAACTTCGCACGGCAAATCTAATTCTCTTGCTAAATCCGCAATAAAAACAAATGAGCCTCGTAATAGACCGACAACGATAAGTTTATCCGTATTCTTGAAATACAATGAGATATCCTCAGCGAGCTCTTCACATCTTGCAGCAATTGACTTTGCTGAAATCATTGGCTCTACAATATAGTTTGTATGGTCCATTATTACTACCGTATAAAAATCTAATAAATATGAAAAAATTTTAGTTTATTAACTTAATAGCTTCAATGAAAAAATATTCTTTAATATGTACTTTCTTGATGACGTGTGATTTTAATTTTATTAGAACACAAATATGCCAACACACACAGAAAAACGAATAATGCCTTACACTGCAAAACAGATGTATGATCTTGTTGCAGATGTAGAATCTTATCCTGAATTTTTACCCTGGTGTGCTGCATCAAGAATAAGAAATGTAATTAAAGAAGATCATAAGACTATAGTTGAAGCAGATTTAATTATTGCATTTAAAGTGTTTCGTGAACGATTTGGTTCAAGAGTTACTTTGACGCCTGAGAAATTTTCAATTGATGTAGAATACTTAGACGGGCCATTCAAATATTTAAATAATCATTGGGTATTTCATAATATTGATACTGGTTGTGAGGCTGAATTCTTTGTTGATTTTGAGTTTAAGTCAAAAGTTTTGCAAGCGCTTATTGGTGTAGTTTTCAATGAGGCAATGCAAAGAATCGTAAAAGCTTTTGAAGCTAGAGCTAATACCCTTTACCAATGATTATTAGGATAAAAAGGCTCCAATAAATTAATTATTATTGGAGCCTAATAAATTATGATGCCATATCATATGCACGTTCACCATGAGAAGATTGATCAAGGCCGGTAAGCTCATTTTCTTCTGAAACACGAATGGGGCAAAATAATATTACAAATTTCACAATTAAATAAGTTGCAACTATAGTAAATATTCCAACTACAAGTAATGAACCTAGCTGCTCACTCCAACCAGCATAACCAAATACGGCAAGCATAATTGTTCCAAAAACGCCCCCTATACCATGAACAGCAAATACATCTAATGTATCGTCAATCTTGAAAAACCCTTTTATTACCTCACACATAATTTGACATAAGATACCTGCAATTCCACCAATGATCATAGCTTCAACAGGAGATACCCATCCCGAAGCAGGAGTGATAGAGGCTAATCCTGCTATTGTACCAGTTACAAGGCCAACCAGGGAGGATTTCCCATATTTTATTCGTTCATATAATGCCCAAGTTAATGATGCTGATGCTGCTGAAATGTGTGTAACGGTTATAGCCATTGCCGCACCACCATCAGCGGCTAATTGGGATCCACCATTAAAGCCAAACCATCCAACCCATAGCATTGCAGCTCCAAGCATTACATAACCAGGATTATGAGGTGGAACATTTTTATTTAATCTTGGCCCAAGTGCAATTGCGATTACAAGCGCAGCTATTCCAGCAGTTTCATGTACAACAATACCACCTGCAAAGTCTTTAACGCCGTTTGCAAATAATGCACCGTCTGCTCCCGACAAAAGACCTCCACCCCAAATCCAATGAGTAACAGGCGCATATACTAAGATCATCCATAATGCTGAAAAGGTTAGCACAAAAGAGAAAGATACTCTCTCAACATATGCGCCAACTATTAGTGCTGGGGTAATTATTGCAAATGTCATTTGAAATGCAAAAAATAAAACCTCAGGAATTGTGCCAGATAAAGTATCAGAACTTATCCCTGTCAAAAACATTTTCCCAGTACCACCCCAAAAAAGGTTTCCTTCACCAAAGGCTATCGAATATCCAAAAGCGAGCCATAATATCGACATTAAACATGCTATCGCAAAGCATTGCATAAAGACCGAAAGAACGTTTCTTGCTCTAACGAGTCCGCCATAAAATAATGCTAATCCAGGTAAAGTCATAAACAAGACAAGAGCAGTTGCTACCATTATCCAAGCTGTATCTGCGCCATTCATAATAAATCCTCCAAATGTTTGTTTCCATTTGTAGAAAAACTTGTTCCTTATAAAGATTAAACGCGATCATCTTTGTTGGGATGTATAAATTGTCTATAAATTAGGCACATATATGGTCGGGTGTTGATTAATTGTGCGCTTTATGTACTTTATGCATGTTCATTTAATTTTTGTAAAATTAACCTAATTGCATGATCGGTTGCTTTTTTTCTCACATTGTTACGCCCGATAGCACCAAAATATTTTGTAGTAGAGCTTATTGAACCATTCTTAATTGCTAAACCAAAGCAAACGGTGCCTTCTTCTTTATGTTCAGAACCACCTGGGCCTGCGATACCTGTAATAGATAAAGTTAAATTAGCTATAGAGTTTTCTAAAGATCCTATGGCCATTTCAATTGCTACTTGTTCGCTTACTGCTCCAAATGATCTTAATGTCGTTTGTTTTACGTTAAGCATATCAATTTTTGCATCATTAGAATAAGTTATGAATCCTCTGTCATAAAAGTTTGAAGATCCAGGAATAGCGGTCAATTCACTAGAAATCATCCCGGCGGTACAGCTTTCGGCAGTAGTTATTCGCCAGCCAAGTTTTTGTGTGAGTTTGAGTATTTTTTCTAGGTTAGTCATGACAATAATCCAAAAAATAAAATAATAGTTAAACATAATGCAGAGAAAATTCCTGCTAGAATATCATCAAACATTACTCCAAATGGTGTCGATATCTGGTCTGCCCAACTTATCGGCCATGGTTTTATTATGTCAAAAAAACGAAATAGAATAAAAGAAGACAAAAAGATAAGTATAATATCCATCGAATAAGTTTCGCTATTTATATTTATATTAAATACGTTTCTAGATATTGAAGTGTGAAATTTTTCGTTTGATGTAATAATAAACAGTGGTGTAAATGTAATCCACTGTCCAACAACCTCATCTATAACAATTTCACTTGGGTCATGTTCAGATTTTTCTTTTGTTTCGATAAGGGTTGCAAGCCAGCCAAGAATAAAAACTAATGTGCTTATAATTAATAAGTACAATACGTTTAATTCAATTATTAAAAAAATGTAAATGAATGGTAGGGCTCCTAATGACCCCCAAGTTCCAGGAGCTGGCTTCAAGAGGCCAATGTAGAACCATGTTGCAATAAAGCGCATCATTTTCTAATCAATGTCGCTGTTGCTTGAGCTGCTATGCCTTCATTTCTTCCTGTAAAACCTAATTTTTCTGTTGTTGTGGCTTTGATAGATATATTCTCAACATTAACATTGGTTATCCTAGAAATATTTTCACACATTTTTTTTGCATAAGGGCCAATTTTTGGAGTTTCGCAGATTATTGTGCAATCTATATGATTTATATAAAATTCACGTTCGCTGCATAATAATACAGCTTTTCGAAGAAATATATCAGAGGAAGCATTTTTCCATTTTTGATCTGATGGTGGAAACCATTGCCCAATATCTCCTTCACTCAAGGCGCCAAAAATGGCATCAGTTATAGCATGCATGGCTACATCAGCATCTGAATGGCCCATCAATGCATTTGTGTGAGCTATCTCTATTCCATTCAAAACTACTTGGCTTCCCGCTCCAAGGGCGTGCACGTCAAAACCATTACCAACTCTTATATCCATGGTGTTTCCTAAAATTTGTTTTGCTAAATCAAAATCTTCAAGGGTTGTAATTTTTATATTTCTTTCAGTACCTAAAATTGGCTTAACTTCAATTCCAGCAGACTGTGCTATCGCTACGTCATCTGTTGCTGACATATCTGCATTTTTATATGCATTATATATTTGATTTAATTTAAATGCTTGTGGCGTTTGTGCTTTCCAAATCATATTACGAGGAATATTTTTTTGAATTTTATCTTTTGTGATAGACCATAATGTATCGGCTACTGGTAAGGCCAAAAAACAAGCATCATTATCTTCTAAGCCAGTAATAATTCGGTCGAGTGCGTCAATAGGAAGACACGGTCGAGCGCCATCATGTATCAAGACATAATCGCTTGATGCGGCTTTTATACCTTCAAATACACTTTCTGACCTAGTTGCACCACCATGCACTGGTTCTGAAAGTCTATTATCATTTATTTTTGTTACCATATTCATGTATAGTTTCGTATCGTCTTCATGAATTACGCATACTATTTCACTTATTGCTTTATGAGAGAGCAGTGACTCAATTGTATGTTGTAAAATTGGTTTTTGGCCAATTTTGCGGTACTGTTTTGGTACTCCACTTCCAGCGCGAGTACCTCGGCCTGCGGCTACTATTATGGCTGTTATAGAGTTCATGCATTTGTTTATAGAACGAAAGATTATCGATGCAAGTTACTTTAAACTTGTTATTAAAATTCTTAATGCCTATTAATTAGTCATGAGTTCATTAATGATCGGAAAACAGGCAATATCGCCTCCCGTTTTATTATCTCCGTTAGCGGGTATTACAGACTTACCATATAGAAATCTTGTTTCTAGTTTTGGGGCAGGTCTTGTAGTTTCCGAAATGGTTGCAAGTCATGAAATTATGCAAAAAGGTAAAGATGCGCGCGCAAGAGCTGAGTTAGGATTTAACGTTGAAGGAACATCCGTTCAAATCGCGGGAAGAGATGCTTATTGGATGTCTGAATGTGCAAAATTAATACAAGGAAATGGCGCTAAGATAATCGATATTAACATGGGATGCCCGGCTAAAAGTGTAGTTAATGGAGCCTCAGGCTCGGCATTAATGCGAACGCCAGACCTAGCACTTCAATTAATTGAGGCCGTTGTAAATGCTGTTGATATACCTGTAACATTAAAGACTAGATTGGGATGGGATCACAATGATTTGAATGCAGCTGACTTGTCTATTAGAGCAGAAAAAATTGGTATCCAAATGATTACAATTCATGGGAGAACAAGATGCCAATTTTATAAAGGTAATGCAGATTGGAAAAAAATTCGTGAAGTGAAAGAGTCTGTTGATATACCTGTTATTGCTAATGGTGATATTGTTGACAGCGCATCTGCAAAATTAGCTATGAAACATTCAAAAGCTGATGGTGTAATGATTGGTAGAGGTGCTCAAGGCAAGCCATGGCTGTTATCCCAAATAGCCTCAGAAATATTCAACACCAAACCACCCGAAATACCTTCAGGAAATAAATTACTTAATATGATATCAATGCATTACACTGAAATGTTAAACTTTTATGGTGAGCGACATGGAAATAAAGTCGCAAGAAAACATCTGGGATGGTATATGGATTATATAGGTGTCAGTTCTATTGATAAAAGGGCATTACAAACAGAAACAGACCCCCAAAAAGTCCTCAAAATGATTTCTTTATTATCTGCAGAGGAGCCTAGTAAGTGCCAATGATTGATTTTAATCACGTTTGGAATACAATTCCTTTTCCTGCATTCATTATTAATTCAGAATTCAAAATAATTGAGGGTAATTCATCTGCCGAACAAATAATTCATACATCTCGAAAACAAATGTTTGGAAAAGAGTTAGGAGTTTTTTTTGGTATAAATTCAGTGGTTTTAGAAACGGTCAAGCAAGTAAGGCAACAGAATTCATCCCTAAGTCAATATGGAGTCGAGATTTCCACAATTGATAGGGTATCATTTGAATGTAATCTTCATATAAATCCTCTAGACAAAAATAATGAAAAATATTTACTGATTATTCAGCCAAATAGTTTTGCACAAAAAATTAACCAATCGTCAACCCAACGTACAACAGCACGTTCAGTAACTGCAATGGCCTCAATGCTTGCACATGAAATCAGAAATCCTCTTGCTGGGATTTCTGGTGCTGCGCAGCTTTTGGCAATGAATGCGAATGATGATGACGTTGAATTGGCCGATATGATAGGTCAGGAAACAAAAAGAATTGGAACATTAGTCGATAGATTTGAAGTATTTTCAGATATTCGACCAGCACTAAGAGATGCGTATAACATTCATGACGTTTTAGACAGAGCAATAAGATCATCATCTGCTGGCTTTGCGTCAACAATAAAGTTCACAAAACAATATGATCCATCATTGCCTGATGCATCTGGTGATGCAGATCAAATGCTGCAAGTTTTTCAAAATATCTTAAAGAACGCATGTGAAGCAATTCAAAAAGATCGTGGAAAAATAGTGATTTGCACATCTTATAATTCTGGAGTGAGATATACTATTTCTGGAAATCAGTCAGAAATACTGCCGCTTCAAATAGAAATAATTGATAATGGTAAAGGTATTCCTGGAAATATAATTGATGAAATTTTTGAACCCTTTGTTTCATCAAAAGTTAATGGAACAGGTCTAGGCTTAGCATTTGTCTCAAAAATTGTAACTAGTCATGGTGGTTTGATTGAATGTACCACAGATCATCCTGGAACCAAATTTACTTTACGCCTTCCTATATGGAAAAAATCTGCAGAGGATAGAATATAATGGATGGAACAATATTAGTTGCCGATGATGATCGAACAATAAGGGCAGTATTAACACAAGCACTAACCCGTGCTGGGTGTAAAGTGAGAGCAACTGGAAGTATAGAAACATTATGGCGTTGGATAGATGAGGGTGATGGTGATGTTGTAATTTCTGATGTTAATTTACCAGATGGTGATGGGTTGGAAATGTTACCAGCTATTAAGCGTAAACGAAAAGATTTACCCGTTATAATTATTTCAGCTCAAAATACTGTAATTACTGCAATCAAAGCTTCTGAATTAGGTGCTTATGATTATTTACCTAAGCCATTTGATTTAAAAAAATTATTATCAAAGGTTAATAAAGCATTATCGAACCAAGGAACAAACAATAATATTATCCAGCAAGATGGGGCTGTTGATCAAGAATTGCCTCTAATTGGCTCTTCTCCACTTATGCAGGATGTTTACAGGTTTTTAGCGCGTGTATTACATACCGATCTTTCAACTATTATTACGGGTGAGAGTGGAACTGGTAAAGATCTATTGGCTCATACTATGCATGATTTGGGGCCAAGAGCACCTATGGACTTTGTTCGTATTAACATATCTTCATCGAATATAGATAAGATAGAAGGAACTTTAATAGGTGGGAAAGAAGATCTGAATATATCTCCAGCATCGAAGAGTTCAACTATTTACTTTGATGAAATTTCTGAAATGTCTGATGAAACCCAATTGCAATTATTAGATCTATTGAGATCAGATGCAGTTATAAGCAAAAATTATAGATTTATCTCATCATCTAGGCTGTCATTACAAAATTTGATTAGCCAAGGAATTATAAGAGAAGATTTATTTTACCGTTTAAATGTTGTGAATATAAATCTCCCCCCCTTACGCGATAGGGTGGGGGATATTCCTGATTTAACAAAACATTTTTTACAGCAATCAGCATTATCAGGAATGCCAAAAAAAGTTATATCAGCTAAAGCAATACAGTTGCTTCAAAATGCGCCATGGGCTGGAAACATAAGAGAATTAGAGAACTTTATAAATAGTTTAGTAGTTTTAATTTCAGATGAAGAAATTACACCTATTCATGTTGAAGAAAATTTAAATTTAATTCCATCTGTAAATTCAAATGAATTAGACGCTGACAACGGCAAATTATCATCTTCAGTTGAAAAGCATATAAAAAGATATTTTGATCTTCATGGCGATAATTTACCTCCTCCTGGATTATATAATAGAATTTTAAAAGAAATTGAACTGCCGCTTATCGCATTATCCCTATCAGCAACCAGAGGAAATCAAATTAAAACATCCGAATTACTTGGTATTAATCGCAATACTCTAAGAAAAAAGATTAAAGATTTAGATATTGTAGTTACAAGAAGTAAAAAAATGATGTAACGATGCAACATAGTGTAGTAAATATAGAACTATAAGTAACAAAGACTTATGATGAAAAATATACTTGGCAAATTAAAGCAATGGCGTAATCGGCGTAAATTTTTAACAATTTTAGCTTGGTCTTTAATCTTACTTGGACCAATCTTAACAGGGCTTACTGTTTCAATATTACAGGGAGAATTTGGTAGTAAATTAAGTAATATTTTACGATTAATACTTCTTGCTGATGGAATTTATCTTTTAGTTGTTATTTCAATTGTTGGATATGCGGTTATGAGAATGTTTGCTGCTAGAAGAGCAAAATCAGCAGGTTCACGTTTACACATGCGCTTAAGCAGAGTTTTTGCTATTGTTGCGCTTATCCCAACTGTTCTTGTAGCAGTTTTTGCTGTTGTCACGTTAAGTATTGGCGTTGAAGGGTGGTTTTCAAAAAATGTTCAGAATGTTGTGAAATCTTCCTTATCTGCTGCAGAAGCTTATAAAAACGAACAAAGAGATGATTTGAAAATTGATTTAAGTTTTATGTCGGTAAGACTAAATGAATATAAGAAATCAAACTCATTCGTAAGTGATAGCGATTTAAGAGTACAATTGATTTCTATTCAAAAGCTAATCCAAAGAGGATTAAAAGAAGCTTATATCATTGATAGGAACGCAAATTTGAGATCAAGGGGAGAGCTTAGCTACTTGTTTGGCTACGAAGAACCTTCAGATGAAATAATGAAATCTGCTGAGCTTGGTGATTTAATAATAATTGAAGATTGGCCAAATAATGAATTTAGAAGCTTAATTAGATTAGAAAGTTTTGAAGATAAATATTTATACATATCTAGAACTGTTGATGGTAAAATTCTTAATCTATTAGATAAAACAATGGAATCTGCCATTACTTATAATACAATGGAGTCTCAGCGCGAAAAAATTCTTTGGTCATATGGACTTTTATATCTGGGGTTTGCAACATTTGTTATTCTATCCTCAATTCTACTTGGTATGTTGTTTGCTGAGCGATTATCAAGACCGGTGGGTCGATTAGCTGGAGCTGCACAAAGATTGGGTGCGGGTGACTTTGATGTTAAAGTGATTGAAGAAAAAGGTGATGATGAGATTGCAATGTTAAGCCGTGTATTTAATCACATGACAAAACAGGTAAAACGTCAAAGAGATGACTTAATAGCTGCAAATGATTATACGGAAAGAAGGCGTAGATTATTTGACAGTGTTTTATCTGGAGTTACTGCGGGTGTTATTGGCTTATCATCTGATGGTAATATTGGGTTTATAAATTTAGCTGCACAAAAGTTATTAAATTTGAATTCAGATAATCATGAAGGAAAAAGTATTCAAATAGCAGTCCCTGAATTTATTGATCTATTTAGGCTGATACAGAAAAATGATAATAAAACCCAGCAACAAGAAATCAAATTAACACGTGCTGGAGCTATTGAAATTCTTTTAGTAAGGATTTCAGCAAGAATTTCTGAAAATGAATTAGTTGAAGGGTATGTTATTACCTTTGATGATGTTACGAATCTAGTGTCAGCTCAAAGATTGGCTGCATGGGGAGATGTTGCCAGAAGAATTGCACATGAGATTAAAAATCCTTTAACTCCAATTCAGTTGTCAGCAGAACGCCTAAAGCGTAAATATTCACCAATTGTTGGCACTGAAGACAGTAACCTTTCACAATATTGTGATGTCATTATTCGCCAAACAAATGATTTAAGAAGAATTGTTGATGAATTCTCTAAATTTGCCAGAATGCCGGAACCTATAAAACGGCCAACAAATGTGACTAAGTTACTTAAAGATGTAATATTATTATTTCAGGTATCATCTCCAAAAATTAGTATAGTTTTTAATAATTTATATGATGATTTTAATGTCAGCATAGATGAAACAATGATTAATCAAGCATTTACTAATTTAATAAAAAATGCAGGTGAGGCTATTGAAAGTAAATTAAATTCACAGCCAGATCTTAAATTTGATCCTGAGATTAGAATAACTATCGATCAAATTATGAATGATCTTGAAATCACCATTGAAGACAACGGAATTGGTCTACCAAATCAAGGGCGGTCACGATTATTTGAGCCTTATGTAACCAATAGAGAAAATGGGACAGGGTTAGGTTTATCGATAGTTAAAAAAATAATTGAAGAACATAATGGATCACTGGAATTATTGGATGCATCTCCATTTTCTAAAACGGATAGTTTTGGTGCTAAAATGCGAATTGTATTTCCAAAAGAAATAATAATAGAGAATTAAAAATAGCTTTAATTAGCATAAAAGGAAAAAAATATGGGCGATATTTTAATTGTGGATGATGAAAAAGATATCCGTGAGTTAGTATCTGATATCCTAATTGATGAAGGTTATACCACGCAATTAGCAGCAAACTCTGAAGATACGTTTAAATCAATTGAAAAATCGAAACCAAAGTTAATTATTTTAGATATTTGGCTAAAAGAAAGTAAGCTAGATGGAATTGATATACTAAAACAAGTTAAATTAAATAATCCAGATATACCAGTTGTGATTATCTCAGGTCATGGAAACATTGAGATTGCTGTAGCTGCTATAAAGCAAGGTGCATATGATTTTATTGAGAAGCCATTCAATATAGATCAATTGACAGTTGTAATTGCACGAGCAATGGAAACATCTCGCCTTAGGATTGAAAATGCTGCATTTAAAATAAAAGAAATACCATCCTTTGAGTTAATTGGTAATTCGTCAGTGTTTAAAAGTTTTAATCAACAACTTGATAAAGTATCATCTGGAAATAGCCGTATTATGCTAACTGGACCTTCTGGATCGGGCAAAGAAGTTGCAGCTAGATATATTCATAAGAATTCACCACGAAAAGATTTTGCATTTGTAACTGTAAATTCTGCTTCAATGTCCTCTGAAAGAATGGAAGAATTATTATTCGGTTCCGAGTCAAATGGAAACATACAATTAGGTTTATTAGAACAAGCCAATGGCGGTGTATTATATTTAGATGAAGTAGGCGATATGCCAATTGGTACACAATCAAAAATTCTTAGGGTATTAATAGACCAGCAATTTATGAGAATTGGTGGTAAAACAAATTTATCTGTTGATTTTAGAGTGATTTCATCAAGTAGTCAAAATCTAGTTCAAGAAATCCAAAACAAAAATTTTAGAGAAGATTTGTATCATAGACTTAATGTTATTCCAATTTCTGTACCATCATTAGAAGATAGAATTGAAGATATTCCACTGATATCAAACTTTTTCATAGATGAGTTGAGTGAGAAGCAAGGTTTACCTAAGCGAAAGTTAAGCCAAAAAGCAGTTGTCCATTTACAATCCCGCAATTGGCCAGGTAACATCAGACAACTTAGAAATGTTTTAGAGAGATCATTAATTTTGGGTTCACAATCAGGTGAAATATCTATTGCTGAATTACAAACTAAAGAAATAATCAAGAGCGATAATTCAGTCGAAATGGATGGAAATATGCTTGGCCTTCCATTGAGAGAGGCACGTGAGTTATTTGAAAAAGACTATCTTGTTGCCCAAATTAATAGATTTGGAGGCAATATTTCTAAAACATCACAGTTCGTTGGTATGGAACGCTCTGCATTACATAGAAAACTAAAAACATTAAATGTAGTAACTTCAACTGATACAGGTACACGGGTTGCAAAAACAGATGATGTTGATAGTAATGACTTAATATAAGTCTATATTTAAGGCATAATTATTAATTAAAATATTAAAATTATGAGTTCTTTTGGGAGCATTAAATGAAGGTAATTATATGTGGGGCAGGTCAAGTTGGTTGGCAAATAGCACGCCACTTATCGTCAGAAAAAAATGATGTTACTGTAGTTGATAACAATTCAGAATTGGTTGCGCGAGCAGTAGATACCTTAGATGTAAACGGTATTGCTGGAAACGCGTCATATCCTGATGTTTTATCCATGGCAGGAGCTGGCGATGCAGATATGATTATTGCTGCTACTTATTCTGATGAAGTAAATATGGTAACTTGCCAAGTTGCTCATTCAGTTTTTAAGATTCCAAGAAAAATTGCTCGATTACGAGGTCAATCTTACTTAGATGCAATTTATTCAGATCTTTACCAAAGAGATCATTTGCCAATTGACGTGGTAATATCTCCTGAAAAAGAAGTCGCTATACAAGCACTACGTCAATTAAGATCACCGGCTACTTTTGACACTGAACCGTTTATGGAAGGCAAAGTTGAGTTACTAGGTTTGATTTTAACTGAAGAATGTAATGTTTTAAACACATCTCTTCGACAGTTAAGTGAACTTTTCCCAAATTTGCGTGCAAATATAGTAGCTATAAGACGAAATGGGGCTTTAATGGTTCCCGACAGTCAGGAACAGTTAATCGTAGATGATCAAGTTTATGTATGCACAAATGCAGATGACAAAGAACGATGTTTGGAAATATTTGGTAAGACCAACAAAAAACAAGATCGTGTAATCATAATAGGTGGTGGTAATGTTGGTTTAATGGTGGCCAAATCACTAGAAAATAATGCAATTAAAATTCATACCAAAATTATTGAATCAAATAGAGAATGTGCTGAACGAATTGCTGATCAATTAGAGCGAACAATAGTTTTACATGGCGATGGCTTAGATATGGAGCTTTTGGAAGAAGCAAATATATCGAAAACCGATACAGTATTAGCTGTAACGGATGATGATAAAACAAACCTTCTTGCTTGTGCTAGAGCAAAATCACTTGGATGTCCTATGGTAGTAGCGCTAATTAATGATCCAACATTAACTACACTTATGTCTCCATTAAATATAGATGCCTCTGTTAACCCGAGAGCGACAACTGTTTCTTCAATTCTACGGCATGTAAGGCATGGGCGCGTAAAAGCTGTTTATTCTATTGGTGATGCTGAAGCTGAAGTAATTGAAGCACAAGTTATGTCTACTTCTCCAATTGTAGGCTCAATGATTAAAGATGTAGAGTGGCCAAATGGATCAATTATTGGCTCAATCCAAAAAAACAGTGAAATATTTAGGCCTAAAGGCAGCACAAAAATTGAAGAAGGAGATATTGTTGTGATATTTACTCTGTCACAAGATGTTTCTGAAGTTGAAAGATTATTTCAAGTTAACATTGATTTTTTCTAATAATGTCAGTTTTTAGAAATCAACCTCTATTTGTTCTATTATTTGGAATGATGTCTTTGCTAATGTATGTTCCTGTGCTTTTTTCAGTAAGGCTAGATCAATGGCTTTATGCACGGACTTTTTTTTATCATGGAACTTTTTTTCTTATCATAAGTGTTTTATTGGGAATTGCATTCTCATCACAAAAATTACAAAAAAAGATAGTTCAAAACATATTTGATTTATTTTGTTGTTTTGTTTTCTTGCCAATATTTATGGCTATCCCTTTAAACTATTTAATAATAAATATTGATTTTTTTGATGCATATTTCGAAATGTTATCATCATTTACAACAACTGGAGCATCAATTTTTGATGATAGTACTAAAATACCAGATGTACTTCATTTGTGGCGGGCATTAATTGCTTGGGTTGGTGGATTATTAATGCTTGTTGCTGCTTTAGCAATATTTCAACCAGCAGGATTAGGTGGATTTGATGTATATGCTAGGAAAAATAATTCAAGCAACCTAAAAAATCAGATAAAAAGTGCAAACATAAGATCAAGAATAATAAAATATACCATTTTGATTTCACCTATATATTTTGTTTTAACAATTATTATGAGCATTCTTTTGATACTCAGTGGTGATAGGCCTCTTGTAGCAGTAATTCATGCTATGAGCACTTTCTCAACTAGTGGAATTAGTAATGTTAGTGGTCTCCAGGGAGCAAATTCTGGTATTATAGGTGAATTGTTGATTGCTCTTTTTCTAATATTTGCGATATCGCGTTTCATGTACCAACAAGACTCAGAAGGTAGAGGATACCGTAGGCTTAAAAAAGATAAAGAAGTAAATATAATGTTAATATTAATAATAATAATTCCATCGTTATTATTTTTAAGGCATTGGTTTGGTGCAATTGAAGCTTCTGAAAGTTTTAGTTTTCAATCGGGATTATCAGCATTCTGGGGTGGGGTATTTATGGTTATTTCTTTTCTATCCACAACAGGGTTTGAAAGTGAGCATTGGTCTGCTTCACAAATGTGGTCAGGATTAAAGACTCCTGGACTAATTTTGATGGGCCTTTGTGTTCTTGGTGGTGGTATAGCAACAACGGCAGGGGGTGTTAAATTACTTCGAGTATACGTTCTTTATAAACATGGTATAAGAGAAATGACACGATTGAGTTATCCTCATTCAGTTGCGGGAGCCGGTGAAAAAGCAAGAAGTTTTCGTAAGGAAGGTGCATACGCTGCTTGGATATTTTTTATGTTATTTCTTGTAAGCTTAGCCTTAATTATTCTTGGTTTTTCGGCTACAGGTATAAAGTTTGAGCATAGTCTAATACTTGCAATATCTGGCTTATCAACTGTTGGTCCACTCATTAATGTTGCTGGAGATGGATCCTTAAATTATTCGCAAATTTCTGATATTGCAAAATTTATATTCTGCATAGCTATGGTACTTGGCCGATTAGAAGCTTTAGCTGTTATTGCATTATTCAATCCTAATTATTGGTCAAAATGAATATTTTAACCATTTTTAGTTAATAATTATGGATTATTTGATCTATTTTTGGAATTATTCTAAAATATAGCTTTACATATTATTCATGCTCAATCATCAGTTATGATAATTAATAATAAAAGGCAGTTGCAATGGCTAATGATAATCGTAATTTACAAGATGCTTTTTTAAACCATGTCCGAAAAGCAAAAATTTCAGTTACTATATTTTTAATAAATGGTGTAAAATTGCAAGGAAATATTAGCTGGTTTGATAATTTCTGTGTGCTATTAAGAAGAGATGGGCAATCACAGTTAGTATATAAACATGCAATATCAACAATAATGCCAGCACAACCGGTTGTATTATATGATGGTGAAGAACCACAATCGGAATAAACTATGCATGTAAGTGTTCTACATCCAAATTTGTTAAACCCTCATAAGCGACGCACTCCAAAAAATTCATTGGAAGAGGCGGTCTCATTAGCAAATGCCCTTGATATTGAAATATTACATCAAACAGTTGTTCCATTGAAAAGACCCAATGCGGCTACTCTTTTTGGATCAGGAAAGTTAATTGAATTATCTCAAATTTTTAAAGCTAACGATATTGATTTAGTAATAATTGATGGACCACTCACTCCAATTCAACAAAGAAACCTTGAAAAAGAATGGAATTTAAAAGTCCTAGACAGAACAGGTTTAATCTTAGAAATATTTGGTGATAGAGCTCAAACCCGAGAAGGTGTGCTTCAAGTTGACCTAGCTGCCCTTAATTATCAACGCTCTCGTTTAGTTCGTTCGTGGACGCACTTAGAAAGACAAAGAGGAGGATTAAGTTTTGTTGGTGGAGCAGGTGAAACACAAATTGAAAGTGATAGAAGACAAATTGATGACGCTATATTAAGATTAAAAAAACAATTGGAAAAAGTGGTAAAGACACGTGAATTGCATAGGTCTGCGAGAAAAAAAATACCTTACCCAATTGTTGCATTAGTCGGCTATACTAACGCTGGTAAATCTACATTATTTAATCATATGACTGGTGCTAAAGTTTTTGCAAAAGATATGCTATTTGCAACATTAGACCCAACCATGAGAGAAGTTGAGCTGCCTTCAGGTCAAAAGATAATTTTATCAGATACTGTTGGATTCATCTCGGAATTGCCAACACAATTAATTGCCGCATTCAGAGCGACTTTAGAAGAAGTTTTGGATGCAAATTTGATACTTCACATCAGAGATATTTCACATCCCGAAACTGAAGCACAGGCCAAAGATGTTAACGATATTTTATTAGATTTAGATGTCTCAGATGATGCTAAAGATAGTATATTAGAGGTATGGAATAAGACGGATTTACTATCAATTGATGATTTAAATAATGCAAAAAATATTTCAAATAGAACTGAAAAAATAAGAACTGTTTCCGCCTTAACTGGAGATGGCTTGGATGGACTTTTAAGAGAAATTGATGATA
The DNA here is from genome assembly GCA_900197625.1 of Rhodobacteraceae bacterium Water-Bin34. GTDB lineage: Bacteria > Pseudomonadota > Alphaproteobacteria > Rhodobacterales > Rhodobacteraceae > Amylibacter. The sequence goes on from FZLS01000006.1 coordinate 53,394, forward strand.
GTTTAAAAGAAATTACAACATCAGATACAGTTAAGTTATCATTAGCTGAAGGTGGTAGGCGTGCATGGTTATATAAAAATAATTTAGTTCGAAATGAAGTTTCAAATGAAAATTTTATTGAACTTTCAGTCACTTGGACGTCAAAGCAAGCAGCTCAATTTCTCAAGGTTTAAGGATTATTTCTTTTTAAGAATTATTGATCCTAACGAACCGGCACGAGCTAAATCTGGATCAAGAACCATCGGGATATATTCCCCTCGTTTCCATAAATTTGCTAAATTATCATACTGATTTGATAGTAAGTGGCCAGATTGTCCCGTTGAGATGATGTATAGTGAGCTTTCTAGGTCGGAAAAATCTACGATCATTCTAAAACCTGCTGAATGAACATTTTCGAAAGGGTTTTGGCCATAATTTTTTGTTTTTGCTCTCATTAATGTGTCATCGCCACCTGATGTTGATTGCTTAATGTTAGATAACCAATTTATTATAGGTATTGCCCCAAATACCTCATGTTTATGGTTAGCTATATGAGCTTCGCCCCATTGCCAGTTTTCTAAATTATTACCATATTTATTTGATAATTCTTCTATGGCTAAAATAAGAGATTCTTCAGCAATTTGATTGCAAGTCTCTACTTCTGATGAAGGAACTATATCGCACCAAGTAGATGCATTATCTATATTACGAAGTACTCTTTCTAAAAAGATAGGGTCAACTTGATTAAATTTCTGAGTAAGGCGACCTAATTCATCTTGTATTATAAGCTTTTGAAATTTAGAAATCCAAGCACTATAAATTAATGGCTCAGGCATATGTTCATTCATTTCACCGTTCCAATCTGCAAGCAAATTCAATGCTTTAGAAGCCAAAATATATGAACTTGATTTCTTAGACAAATTATTTTTGTACCAAAGTTCTTTTGCAATTAGTGGCAAAATTGTCCTTGCTGTAACTGATATAGTATCTAATTGTGCCTCCATAAAGCTATCGCGTGTATGAATCTCTCGTTCATTCATTAGCTTTGATAAGCGCTTTATTCTAAAATTATCTCCCCACCTATGTGTAATATGATTGGGAAAAACTTTATTTGTGGTTCTGTTATTAGTATTTGCAACAATACCATTGTTTGGGTTCATAATGGCTGGATTTTCTAGATAATCGTAATAACCGTTCCATTGATTTCTTTTTAACCATCCCTGAGAGGGTAATCTGCCTTGACCAAAATGATTAGGATTTCTTCTTGGGATTTTTCCGATTACTTTCAGTGTTACATTATCTTTGTCTGCAAGGACCATATTATAGATTGGTGTGACATAGTCATTAAATTGTGATTGAGCCGATTTAATGTTTGTTTGTGTAGTCATATTAAATAATGAACTATAAGATTTATCAAAAGAATCTAATGCAGTTGATTTTATACTCGCAACTTTATTTTGGGGCATTATTTGCCTAATATTGAAAAAATTATTTGGTAATACAGGCCTATTATTTGCCCATAACAAATCTATAGTTCTACTTTTTGAACCATAAATCTTTATAATTTCTTTTTTAGTATCAAACGAAACAAAATTATTTCCATCATTATATTGGGTTTCGTCCAATGGATTTAGCTGTTCTATGTAAATGTCTGTATCATCTCCATTGCCTGCAGAAAAACCCCATGCAAGGTATTTTGATCTTCCTGACATAATCAGAGGTATACCAGGGATTGTCGCGCCAATAATACCACCATTCTTCAGCTCTAATCTTGCGAGAGACCAATATCCTGGAGCTGTTAGGCTGTTATGTGGATCAGCAGCCAATAAACTAGATTTGCTTGATGTTCTATTTGGATGAGCGGCCCAAACATTTGACGCAGGCGTATTTCTAAATTGTCCTAAATTACTTATGTTAAATTTCTCAAATGTTTTATTTCGTAAAATATCTTTATTATTAATTATATCGCTATATTCAACAAAGGATTTAACGCTATTGCTTGGATCATCTGGTAAAATATCTCGTGTTTTTTTATTGCCAACTAAAAGAGAAACCTGCGCACGAATGATTTCTGACTCAAGATGATCACTTGATTGTATTGCCATGAGTTTAAGTATTGCTAAGCTATCAGCAGGCATCCAAGGTTCAATTTCTGGTTTAAATAAAAAGAATTCTGGCGCTCCACGACCTAAAGCATTCTTATTGAGTATTCTTAGCCATGCATTAATACCATTAGAATATGCAATTAATGCATCTAATGCTTCTTTGGATTGGTACTGTACTGATGTTTTTGCAATATCATAAATACCTAACCTTCTTATCAATTCATCTGATTTAATTGTTTTTTCGCCAAAGATTTCTGAAAGGCGGCCTTGAGCAGTTCTTCTTAGAAGTGTTATTTGCCATAATCTATCTTGTGCGTGTGAAAAGCCTAATCCAAAGTATGCATCATTTGATGAAGAGCTAAATATATGCGGTATGCCTTTGTTATCGCGTACAATCTCAATCTCTTCTATTGTATCGTCTAATTTATAAGTAGTGTTATAGCTTGGTATTGATTGAATTGAAAAATAATAAACTAAAATCAATGCACTAATAGCTAATGCAGATAGGAGTAAAAATACTCTGAATAGCCATTTGAATGTTTTAAGCATAAATTTATCCCATTTTAATATTAATTATCAGGCGTTTTAAATATGAGCAACTATAATGGGACTGGACTGATCATACTAAGCTAACTAAATAGTACTGAATATTGTTTTAAGGAAAAAATCATGGCCATAGAATTTAACCAAAACAGACCATTGATAATTGCACCGTCAATACTTTCTGCAGATTTCGCAAAGTTAGGTGATGAAATAACAAGTGTTGAATCTGCGGGTGCTGATTGGATACATGTTGACCCGATGGATGGACACTTTGTTCCAAATTTAACAATTGGTCCAAATGTTGTTGCTGCAATTAGGCCATATGTTAAAACCGTTATGGACGTACATCTAATGATTTCACCAGCAGATCCATATTTAGAAGCTTTTGCTAAAGCCGGGTCTGACTTTATAACAGTTCATGCTGAGGCTGGACCACATCTTGATAGATCGCTGCAAGCTGTTCGCTCATATGGTTGTAAGGCTGGTGTAGCCTTAAATATCACTACACCACTTTCTGTTATTGAATATTGTTTGGATAAAATTGATTTGATTTTAATTATGACAATAAATCCCGGGTTTGGTGGTCAAAAATTTACTCACTCCATGATCGATAAAATATCAAAAGCCAGAAAAATGATTGGCGATAGGCCAATTTGGCTTGAAGTAGATGGTGGCGTTGATCCTACCACAGCCCCACTTTGTTGGAATGCTGGAGCAAACGTATTAGTTGCTGGCTCAGCAGTATTTAAAGATGGGTCATCTGATAAATATCAAGAGAATATAAACGCTTTAAAAAGTTCGTGTGTTTAGAATATTTTTTAACGGATAATTCGTGAATACTTAGAGCCTTCCAGAGTTAAGCCTAAATGAAGGCCTTCTTGGCCAAAAATCACTCCGTAAACATCATCTAGATAGGTATTAGTATCTATATCAACAACGTCGCCTTGATCTATCAAAGTATATCCTAAGTCAGCTCCAACAGTCCAACCATCCTGTCTTCGAAAACGTGCAAGGCTTCGCTCAGATGTGAAAAACATTGCTGAAGAATAACGTTGGATACCGAACTGGGGCCCAATTGATACAGATGCTATAGAATAGTACTCAACAGGAGCTTGACCTATAAGAAGTGAACCTTCTCCATATGATGTGCCGAGGCCAATACTACCTCGTCTTATTCTGGGCATAACTAAAATGCCTGCTGAGCTGTCAATTAAATTTGAAAATCTATTTCCTAAATTTTTCAGTTCTCTCATCGCCGTATCGACGCGACTATCAATACGACTACGGCTTGCCGCTAATGCAGGAGATGTAATACTTGAAGTTACAATTCCAGCAGATGAACCAATTATAAAAGATCTTCTTGATGGTTTATGCATTTAAATCTCCTGTACTACTGCTTTCACTCTTTGGTGAATTTTTATTAATTATACATTAAACTAAATTTCATGTCACCTATATAGATTACTAATATGATACTATAATGGACTATCCAATATTTCTGCCATTTTTATAGCATGATATGTTAAAATTCCTGCACATCCAGCACGTTTGAAAGAAAGAAGTGACTCAAAAATAACTTTATCTCTTTCAATCCAACCATTACGTGCTGCAGCTTCTATCATGGCGTACTCACCTGATACTTGATATGCAAAGCAGGGGGCAGATATTTCTTTATTTATGCTTTGGCAAATATCTAAATAAGGCATTCCTGGTTTGACCATTACCATATCTGCTCCCTCTGAAAGATCACGATGTATCATTCTTAAAGCTTCATTTTTGTTTGCTGGATCTAGTTGATAAGTTTTTTTATCGCCTTTAAGCGCACCTGATGCTCCAACGGCATCTCGAAAAGGACCATAATATGCTGATGAGAATTTTGCAGAATATGCCATAATCGCAACATTTTGAAAATCGTTAGACTCTAAAGCGGATCTGATAATACCAATTCGGCCGTCCATCATGTCTGAGGGACCTAATATATTTGCACCTGATTCAGCTTGAACGATTGCCTGTTTCTCAAGTGCCATTAATGTTTCATCGTTGATAATCTCTCCATCCCTTAAAATTCCATCGTGGCCATCTGAATTATATGGGTCGAGTGCGACATCTAGCATTATGCCAATATCTGGTACAGCTGCTCGAATTGCCCTAGTAGCTCTATTTACTAAATTTTCTGGATTAAATGCTTCTGTGCATTCTTTATTTTTATTTTTTTTATCTGTATAAGGAAATAATGCTATTACAGGTATTCCAATGTTAGCAGCATGATTTGCCATTTCTACGGCCATATCTATACTCAATCGATTTACACCAGGCATTGATAATATCGGATCAGTTATTTTTTCTCCATCACAAATAAACATAGGATATATTAAATCATCTGGGCTAATTACTGTCTCAGATACCATTCTTCGCATCCAATCAGTTTGGCGAAGTCTTCTTGGGCGTGACATAGGAAATGGTGCTATCTGATTTTCCATTGAACTCTCTTTTTGTTGTAATATTTTATGATTTAGCCTTTTATAACAATAAAATCCATTCTTTTTAACGATTAAATATTAAAGCTATTTAAGGGTAGGGGTTGCACATAAAACTTGCTCAAGTTAAGCAAAATTTATGAACAGTTTTTCCAAAAATATTATAAACTTATCTGGATCTCCTGACGGTTTTGACGCAAAAATTTTATCTAATTTTATAAATGAGCAACAAAAATCTATAATTTTTGTTGCAAGAGATGACAAACGTTTAGATCTAATGCGTAAATCACTTTGGTTTTTTTCGCCAAACACTATCGTTTTAGACTTCCCGGCCTGGGATTGTTTGCCATACGATAGAGTTTCCCCTAATGCAGACGTTGCATCAGCTAGGATGGCTACACTGGCGGCATTAGCATCTGGATTTGACACACCGATTATACTTCTTACCACTTTAGCTGCAATCTCGCAATATATTCCAAATAGACAAACTGTTTCAAACAATAGTTTTGTTGCTACAGTAGGGCGTAATATTAATCTAATAGAATTAAGGACGTATTTTACAAAAATGGGTTTCGTCCAATCTCCAACTGTCACAGAACCTGGAGATTATGCAATCCGAGGGGGTATAATTGACGTTTTCCCCCCAGGAGAAAGTGGTCCTGTACGAATGGATCTTTTTGGAGATGAATTAGAGTCTGCTCGAAGATTTGATCCTATTTCTCAGCGTACAGTTGAAAGTTTAGAAAGAATTGAATTTGCTCCTGTTACTGAGGTAATTCTAGATGATTATGCAATCAGCCGCTTCAGGAGTAATTATCGTAAAGAATTTGGATCAGCTGGACTAGATGACCCTCTATATGAAGCCATCAGCGTAGGACGTAAGCATCAAGGTTATGAACACTGGGCACCGTATTTCCATGAAGATATGGAAACAATATTTGATCATTTACCTGAGGCAGTAATTTTTATGGATGAGAATATAGAAAGTGTGCATAAAAATAGATGGGATGGAATTAACGATCAATACTCAGCGCGTTTGGACGGTTTGAACTCTAAAAATAGATTAGAGACAATATATAAGCCTATTAAGCCCAATGAATTTTACATCTCTCCTAATGCGTTATTTGAAGTTTTAAGTGACCGTGAAATAAGAAGATTTATAGTCTTACCACAGCCAACTGGCCCAAATTCTCTTGATATGAGAGCAAGAATAGGCAGAAATTTTGCTCCGGAAAGGCAAAATGAAGAAATTGCATTATTTGAAGAATTTGCAAAACATATCACATATAAAAGAAAAACTACTTCAGTTGTAATCGCATCTTTTTCTTTAGGTGCCCGTGAAAGACTATTTGGATTATTAGAAGATCAAGGCTTATCAGGAATGATAAATATTAAGACTTGGAAAGATATAAATCAAGAAATCGGATCAATATCTCTTGTTGTTTGGCATTTGGAACATGGCTTTGAATCTCCTGGCTTGACGGTAATATCTGAACAAGATGTCCTTGGTGATTTTATAATTAGAAAATCAAACAAAAGAAAGCGTGCAAAAAATTTCCTAACAGAGGCGTCTAGTTTGTCACTTGATGATCTAGTTGTACATGTCGACCATGGGGTCGGTATCTATCGAGGATTAGAAACTGTAAAAGCTGCAGGAGCTCCACATGATTGTTTGCTATTGGAATATGCGAATAATGATAGGTTATACCTACCTGTTGAAAATATTGAATTATTAAGCCGATACGGTCATGAAACAGGACTATTGGATCGGTTAGGGGGAAGTGCCTGGCAAGCTAAGAAAGCAAAACTCAAAGAACGCATTCGTGAAATGGCAAATAAATTACTTCGCATAGCGGCCGAAAGATCATTACGTAAATCCGAAATTTTAGAAGTATCACCTGATAAATGGAATGCGTTTTGTGCACGTTTTCCATATGTGGAAACTGATGACCAAATGAATGCGATTGAAGATGTTGTTTCTGATATGTCTTCTGGAAAGCCAATGGATAGATTGGTATGTGGAGATGTAGGATTTGGCAAAACTGAAGTAGCATTACGGGCTGCTTTCATAGCAGCAAATGCGGGAACGCAAGTGGCAATTATTGCACCAACAACACTGTTGGCTCGACAACACTTCAAATCTTTCGAAGAAAGATTTCGTGGAACAAATATAAGAGTTAACCAGCTTTCAAGATTTGTAACTTCATCACAAATGAAAAAAAACCGAGAAGCCTTACGTGAAGGCGCTGTAGAAATTACAATTGGAACACATGCACTGCTGGCAAAAGAAATAAAATTTGCCAATCTTGGACTTTTAATAATCGACGAAGAACAAAAATTTGGAGTAGGGCACAAAGAGCGTTTAAAACAATTAAAATCAGACATTCATGTGTTGACTTTAACTGCAACACCGATACCGAGAACATTACAGTTATCTCTATCTGGCGTGAGAGAGCTCTCAGTAATTGGAACCCCACCTATAGATCGATTGGCCATTAGAACTTATGTAAGTGAATTTGATACTGTGACTTTGAGGGAGGCGTTGTTAAGGGAGCATTACAGAGGGGGACAGAGTTTTTTTGTTGTGCCAAGAATTTCTGACCTTCCTGAAATAGAAGCATTTATTGAAGAGCAAGTACCAGAAATAAAGCATGTGGTAGCACATGGTCAGATGCCTGCTGGTGAATTAGACGAAAGAATGAATGCATTCTATGATGGAAAATTTGGTATTTTAGTAGCAACAACAATTGTTGAAAGTGGTTTGGATATACCTACTGCCAATACTATCATAATTCATAGGGCCGATATGTTTGGTTTATCACAGCTCTACCAAATTCGAGGCAGAGTAGGGCGATCTAAAACAAGAGCATACGCATATTTAACAACAAAACCACGACAGAAATTAACTCCATCTGCAACTAAAAGACTTCGTGTTTTAGGGTCTTTAGATAGTCTAGGTGCTGGATTTATGTTAGCAAGCCAGGATTTAGATATCCGAGGTGCTGGCAACATTCTAGGAGAGGAGCAATCTGGTAATATTCGAGAAGTTGGATATGAACTTTACCAAGAAATGTTAGAGGATGCGATTGCCAAAATAAAATCTGGCCAAATGGAAGGCCTAACTGATGAGGGGTCATGGTCACCTCAAATAAATTTAGGAGTTCCAGTTTTAATTCCTGAAGTTTATGTTCCTGATCTAGATGTGCGCTTAGGTTTATATCGCCGATTGTCATCGCTTTCTAAAAAGATAGAATTAGAAGCATTTGCAGCAGAGTTAATTGATAGGTTTGGTAAATTACCAAATGAGGTAGATATGTTGCTTAAAGTAGTTAGGATTAAAGGCATGTGCTACGCCGCGGGAATTTCGAAATTCGATAGTGGCCCAAAAGGCGCTGTAATACAATTTCACCAAGATAAATTTATTAATCCAGTTGGTTTGGCGCAATATCTTTTAGATTCACGTGGTACTGCAAAAGTTAAGGACAACAAATTAATTGTCCTTAGAGATTGGATAAATAGTGATAAAAAAATTAAAGGAGCATATGTTATTGCTCGTGAACTTGCCGTAATGGCAAAAAACCTAAAGCCAAATTAACTTATAACTCTTGGATTTTTTAAATTCAGTACAAACGATAGTATAGCTAAAATAGTCACTCCAGTTATTAACGGCAGTCCAGTACCATTAAAAAGCATTCCTATAATCATGGCTATAATTATACTAATAAAAGTTGAAGTAGATCCAATAATAGAAGATGCAAGTCCTGCTATGTGACCAACCGGTTCCATTGCCAATGCCATAAGGTTGCCAACAGACATAGCCATAGTGAACAAAAGTACAGATGACCAAATTATGAAGACTGGAAGATGTAATAAGTTTGGAATTAATTCTAAATAATAAATCATTAGCGTGACCATTGAAAAAAACATATTAAAACCGATTGCACATGTTGATAAAAACCACATTCCTAATTTTTCGACCAGAAAGGCATTTAATATATTTGAAAGTGCAGAAAAAAGTGCAATGCCACAAAAGTACAAAGGGAATTTATTTTCTGCGTGAAGCCAGTTAGTAAATATTTGAGGCGAACTTGCAATATAGGAAAATAATCCACCAAGTACTAATGCTTGAACGAGTGTCGATATCATAACTCGTTTATTTGTAAATACAGTTTTATAACCTTGTATCAAGTTTGAGATTAAAAATGGGTTTCTATTTTCAATAATTAATGTTTCTTTTTGTCTTATTAAAAGCCATACAAAAGCTATTAATCCCGCAAATGCGCAGGCAATAAATATTGATTGCCAGCCAAATAATATCATTAGATACTGACCGATTAACGGAGAAATTGCTGGAGCAAGAACAAATATCATCATCGCTAACGAGATAACACGCGCTAATTTTCTTCCATTGTATAGATCTCTAACCATTGCTGTACCTGCAGCTCTTGGAGCTGATATGCCCAAGCCTTGAATGAACCTTGCTGTTAATAACATAAAGAAATTCGATGTAATTATTGCAGCAATGCTAGCCAATATAAATAAAGAAATTCCAGTGCATAAAACAATTTTACGACCATAAGTATCAGATAGTGGGCCTGATATTAATTGTCCCAGCCCTGTTCCGAGTAAAAAAACTGTTATTATAAGTTGCGCTTGGTTATTTGTTTGAAGGTCTAAATCATTCGCTATAAGATTTAATGCTGGAAGCATCATGTCAGTGCCGATAGCAATTAAAGAGAACAGAAATGCAATCAATGCTATAAACTCAGTAAGAGATAATCTTTTACCCATCAAATTTTGTAACTTCTTGTATTTCTTTGATTATATTATCCCAAACGTCTGTATTTTGAGCACCCTGAACAACATATTCGTTAGCTACAACAAATGCAGGGACACCTTGTATGCCTTTTTTTCTTGCGTCAGTATCACGTGCCATTATATCGTCTACATCAGCATCACTTTCTAATAAACGTCGTACAACATCTTGATTCATTCCCGCTGCGCTAGCAATGCGTGTGAGAACTGATTTTTCAGAAATATCACGTCCTTCCTGAAAATATGATTTAAATAATCTATCTACAATTATATTTTGTTTTCCTTCAATTCCTGCCCAATGAATTAATCTATGTGCATCAATAGTATTTGGAGTTCTTTTAATCCCGCCAAAGTTCATTGAAATACCGCTTTCTTTAGCTGTTTTGTCAATATTGCTATAAACTTTTACGGCTTCTTCTTGGCCTCCAAATTTTGCCTCTAAATATTCTCTTCTATCCATACCTTTTTTTGGCATAGTTGGGTTTAATTGAAACGGATGCCACTCAATAATAAAATTATGTGTAGGGTTTGCCTCCAGAGCACGATCTAGACGTGTTTTGCCAATAAAACACCATGGGCAAATTGGATCAGATATTATGTCTATTTTTGCCATATATGCGGTTTCCTTTTAAATTTGGTTTTTTTAACTAATAGTAATTCATAAATGTAACCATCAGTTATGGTCTAATTAATCTTCTGATGAAAATATTTTTTTGATAATAATTAGTGCAACTAACATTCCAATAAATTGGCATGAAATAAACATAAAAACATTGTTTGGGCTTATACCAGCAAATGTATTTGATAGAGATCTTGCTAATGTGACTGCAGGGTTTGCGAAGCTCGTGGATGCTGTAAACCAATATGCCGATGTAATATAAAAACCAACTAAAGCAGGTATTGCTTCTGGCCGTACTTTCAACCCACCAAAAATTATAAGAATTAATCCAAACGTTGCTATGACTTCAGAAAAACCCTGTGATGGACCTTGCCTAAGTTTGGAAGATATTTGTAATATTTCAAGTCCAAACATACCGTGGGCAATCATTACACCTAATCCCGCACCTAAAATTTGGAGACCTATAAATATAAGTGCATCTTTCATTAATATTTTTTTTGATATTAACATAGCTATTGTGACAGCTGGATTGAAATGTGCTCCAGAAATTGGACCAAAAACTGTAATTAGAACATATAATATTGAACCTGTAGCAATAGTATTGCCCATCAATGCTATTGCTGTATTGCCATTTGCTAATGTCTCTCCCATGATTCCAGACCCAATTACAGTTGCCAACAACATAGCTGTTCCTGTAAATTCAGATAAGTAAGCGCGCATATTCATTCTAAATTACCCTACTTATATTATTGATGTTTTTTTGAAGTATATCGTGACTCATATTTTCAAATTTGAGATCTAGAAATGCTTTCGCTTTTTTTTCTAAAGTATTGTAAGTTGTCTCAAATGCTATTTGTTTTTCAGAATTTGAACCAGTTACATTGGCAGGATCTGGAACTCCCCAATGAACTCTTATTGGATTTCCAGACCAATATGGACATTCTTCATCTCGAGCGTTGCCACAAACTGTTATGACTATATCCATTGTAATTTTAGAATCTTTTGAAAAAATTTCCCAAGATTTAGAATGAAAATTATTAATAATTCCTTTATTTTTTAATAATTTTAAAGTATAAGGATGAACAACTCCGGTTGGCTTAGATCCCGCTGAGTATGCTTTCAATCGACCATTCCCCTGGCAATTCAATATTGCTTCTAAAAGTATAGAGCGTGCAGAATTACCAGTGCAGAGTACAAGAATTTTCATAAAATATGTACTAGTATAAATAAATACTTAATTAAATATTTTAATTCATATTTTATAAATATTTATAAAAAAAAGCGTCCTCATAAAGAGGACGCCAAGTATTGAGGCAGGTTTCATACAGGCAGAAACCTATCGAGCAGTAACCTACTTATAAACTATCGCTATGTAATAGGCCAAGGAAAAAATTGATATTTCAAAAAAGGGGTCTACAATGAGTTAAAATCAACGACTCAAATGAAAGATGGCTCAATAATGAAACACCAAATTCAACTCAAAGCATTTTTATCAGTACTCACATTTTGTCTTGCTGGAACCGCTCTGGCAGATGCTAAACATGGCATAGCTATGTATGGTGATCCAGACCTACCACAAGATTTTGTGTCCTTACCATATGCAAACGTAGATGCTCCTCAGGGTGGTCGGTTGGTTTTTGGAGAGCGAGGCAGCTTTGATTCATTCAATCCATTTATCTTAAAGGGAAAAGCGCCATATGGAGTAAAAGTTCATACATTTGAAACACTTTTAGGTCGTTCTTATGATGAGCCATTCACACTTTACGGCCTTTTAGCAGAATCAGTTGAGACTTCTGAGAATAGAGATTGGGTTGAATTTACTCTCAGAAAAGAAGCTCGATTTTCTGATAACACACCAATTACCATCGAGGACGTAATTTGGTCATATGAAACTTTAGGAACAGAAGGTCACCCAAGGTACGTAAGATCTTGGGGAAAAGTGTCCAAAGTTGAAAAAACAGGTGAAAGATCAGTAAAATTTTATTCTGATAGTGGTGATCAAGAACTTCCATTAATACTCGGCTTGCGTCCAATATTAAAGAAATCTGATTTTGATAACCGAGATTTTGCAACTAGTAGTTTGGAGCCCATTACTGGAAGTGGTCCATACATAATAGATAAATATGAAGCAGGAAGATTTATACAATTTAAAAGAAATCCAGAGTATTGGGGCAACGATATTGCCTTTAACCGAGGCCTTCATAATATTTCTGAACTTAGATATGACTATTATTTAGATAGTAATGTTATATTTGAAGCATTTAAAGCGGGAGATACTTCATATTATCGTGAAGGAAATGGTTCTAAATGGGAAACTAACTATGACTTTGACCGTATAAATTCCGGAAAAGCAATTAAATCTATAGTGCCGCATAAGCGTCCTTCAGGCATGAAAGGACTTGCAATGAACACAAGAAGAGCCAAATTTTCTGACTGGCGTGTTAGAGAGGCTTTAATTCAAGCTTTCGACTATGAAAATTTCAATGATAAGGTATATGGAGGCACAAAAATTAGATATGGCTCATTCTTTTCAAACTCTAAACTTGGAATGTCACATGATGCCGCATCGGGTAGGGTAAAGGAATTACTCGAAGAATATAAAGATAGTCTTTTACCAGGAACTCTCGAAGGGTATTCATATCCTGAAAGTGAAGGAAAAAGAAATAGAAAGGGGCTTAAAAAGGCAACCGAACTATTATCACAAGCGGGTTGGGATTTAACTGATGGCGTTCTAAAAAATTCAAACGGACAAGTATTTGAAATAGAAATTATGTTGCAAAATAATGCATCTGAATTAGAAGCTATTTCAAATATTTATGTGGATTCATTAAAAAGGCTGGGAATAAATGTTACCATAGCTTCTTTAGACTCTGCAGTATTTAGAGAACGAAAAAAATCCTACGATTTCGATATGATGCCAAATCTTTGGTGGTTATCATTATCACCTGGGAATGAACAAAAACTTTATTGGGGTCAAAAAGGAATTACAGAGCCAGGAACTAGAAACTATATGGGTGCAAAAGATCCTGCTATTGAGCCACTTATTGACCACATGCTTTCAGCAACAGATCAATCTGAATTTGTTTCTGCGGTAAAGGCGTTGGATAGGGTTTTAACTGCAGGAAGATACGTTGTTCCATTTGGCTATGACAATATCAGTAGGTTAGCACATGATAGTTCTCTTAATTTTCCTGATAGATTGCCAATGTATGGTGATTGGACAGGGTTTTTACCAGATGTATGGTGGGTTGAATAATCAGATATCTAAAGAGATTTATATAAACCCAATGCAATTAAATACATAATTAATGCAATTACCACATCTAGAGTTTTCCAAACTTTAATAGATTTAAAATATGGAGCAAGAAGCCTTGCTCCATATCCTAAGCTAAAAAAGAAAATAAATGATGCTGCAGATGCAAATATAGCAAATATAATTTTATCAGAGAAATGTTTATATTGTATTGATATTGCGCCAAGGAGCACCATTGTGTCTAGGTATACATGAGGGTTTAACCAAGTTACCGCTGCCAAGCTTGCTAATACGCTTATTAAAGACTTTTGAGTACCATTTATTTCTATCTCGTACATACCATTATATGCCGTTAACAACCTTTTTGTGCCATATGATATCAAAAAAATTATTCCGCCAAGGGTTAAAAAAAATGCTAAATTTGGTATTTTGGATGCTGCAAAATTAAAACCAAAAATACCAAATATGATTAATATAGCATCACTTAGGCTACAAAATAAACATGACCAAAATATATGCTGTTTTGTTAACCCCTGACGAAGAAGCATTGTGTTTTGTGCCCCAATAGCAAGGATTAGAGACAATGAAGTGAAAAAACCTGTGAGGCCTACAGTTAGCATTATAAAATTTTCTTTGATTACTTTTTGATTTTATTTGTACTTTTGGTAGGTGGTTCTACAATTCCAGCTGATATTATTAGTTTGGCAGCATCTTCAACGTCCATATCTAAGATTATGGTATCTTTTTGAGGAACAAATAACAGAAATCCTGATGTTGGATTAGGTGTAGTTGGCACAAAAATACTATATAATCCACTTGCTTTTGATTTTTCTAGAATTTCGCTTCCAGTTTTAGTAGATATAAATCCAATAGCCCAGATGCCTTTTCTTGGATATTCAAACATACATACTTTATCAAAATTATTTTCTGATGATGTAGTAATTGTTTCCACTATTTGTTTAACACCATTGTATATGGACCTAACAACTGGAACTCTGTCTACTATGCTTTCACCAATACGTATAAGTTGGCGACCAAATAAGCCTTTAGTGATTGCTCCCATAAGTGTTGTAAATAGAAGAAAAATTACAACACCAACCCCTCTTATATTAAAGTCAACATAAGTAAGTGGATTATAATAACTAGGGACAAGAGGTAGCACTCTGTTGTCAACAAAGCCAATAAATGACCAAACCATCCAAATTGTTAATGCTACTGGAAGAACTACAACTAAGCCTGTTAAGAAATTACCCCTCAACCTAGCTAAAAATCCTGACTTTTTACGTTCAGTCTTGTACTGCTCATCCAAATTTAACATAGATAAATAGTTAAATGCGGTCTTTGAAATTGTAAATAGATTACTGAAGATTCATAATATTTATATTATAATTTTGAAACCTAAATTTAACCACAATTGTGTTAAAGGCAAAACCTAGTTTTAACTTTACCGAAACAAGAAATTAAAAGTTTTAAGAAATAGCATATTGCCATATTAAATAAGAGAAATGTGCATATTGATGATCAATTACCGCACTATTAAGGAGTATTCGATGACAATAAGTGAAAAAATTGTTGCTGATTTTGTTGCAAACGATGTGGAATTCATAACTACAGTACCATGCAAACAATTAGCAGGCGTAATTGATGCAGTGGAAGCTAATAAGGATATTTATCACATTCCATCTAATAAAGAAGATGAGGGAATGGGTTTGTGTGCCGGTGCATACATGGGTGGAAAACGCCCAGCAATAATAATGCAAAACACTGCAATTGGTGTAACAGTAAATACTCTGGTCACGCTTACTCAATATTATAGAATGCCACTCCCGATGTTGATTAGTTATCGAGGCGAACTACGAGAGCCTGTTGCGTGTCAGGTAGAGATGGCGGTTCATACTAAAGCATTGTTAAATCAGTTAAACATACCAACTTATCATTTTCATAAAGAAGATGATGTTGAAGAGTTTGATGCAATATTAAAATATACATTTATGTGCAACAAACCTGTTGCTATTCTTACTGATGCATCATTTTGGGGAGGATATGGAGAATGATACGATCTGATATTTTACGCGATATAGCACCTATTTTAAGAGATCAGCTTGTGGTCTGTAATATCGGCCTACCTAGCCAGGAGTTACATCTCATAGATGATCAACCATCAAATTTCTATATGTTAGGAACTATGGGATTATCATCCTCAATAGGCCTTGGAGTTGCACTAGCACAAGATAAGACAGTCATTTCTATAGATGGTGATGGATCTGTTTTAACAAATTTTGGAACCCTTCCAACAATAGCAAATAATGTTGCCAATAATTATATATTGTTAATAATTGATAACGGAAGTTATGGGTCAACTGGTGATCAGCCTACATATGCAGGCCAAAAAACATCACTCACTAATGTAGCTATAGCCTGTGGGTGTGAAAATGTTGTTGAATGTAATGCTGAAGATACAGGCAAAACATTGCAATCAGCAATTGATAGTAAAAAAATGACAATAATTATCGCAAAATGTGAGTCTGGAAATATTAAAGTTCCTGTTATAACAAAAGACCCAGTTGTGATTAGAGATCGATTTATGAAAGCTGTACAAGCTTAATTAAAGGATCCAGGGTTAAAAATTTATCCCTGGATCCACAACCAAGAAAAATTATAATAAGTTAATTATAAATTACTATTCTATAAATTTTTATTCCTTGCATAATCAAACAAATCAGTCTACGAGACCAATATTCAAATCCACAGGCGGAGCTTGAGGGTTGTTAGGGAGAAATCCTAATAACTCCACCGGTTGGACAAAATGTCCTTCACTTCGCTGAGGCAAAACCGGAAAAGGAATTTTATAATGGCTCTACCTGAGTTTTCATTACGCCAGTTATTAGAAGCAGGCGTACATTTTGGTCACCAAACACACCGCTGGAACCCACGTATGGACCAATATATTTATGGTTCAAGAAATGGGATTCATATTATGGATCTGACGCAAACTGTCCCATTACTAGATCAAGCTTTGAATGTTGTTCGTGAAACAGTATCAAAAGGTGGAAGAGTTCTTTTTGTTGGAACAAAAAGACAAGCGTCAAAAGCTGTAGCTGAAGCGGCTGAACGTTCTGCCCAATACTATATGAACCATCGTTGGCTAGGTGGAACTTTGACTAACTGGCAAACTGTTTCTAAATCAATTCAACGCCTTAAAGCCATTTCTGCACAAATGGAAACTGGTTTTGATGGTCTAACGAAAAAAGAACGATTAGGTATGGAGCGTGAACATGCTAAGCTTCACGCTTCTCTCAATGGAATAGCTGAAATGGGTGGTACACCTGATTTATTGTTTGTGATTGATACAAATAAAGAAGCTCTAGCAGTTGCTGAAGCAAATAAACTAGGAATACCAGTTATTGGAATATTAGATACTAATTCAGCTCCCGAAGGTATAGATTATCCAATTCCGGGAAATGATGATGCCGCTCGTGCCATTGGACTTTATTGTGATTTAATAGCTCGATCAGCTTTAGATGGTATGGCTGCTCAAATGGGTTCTGCTGGTGTTGACCTCGGCGAATTAGTAGACGCCCCTGTCGAGGAGGTTTTAGATACAGTTGAGGCTCCAAAAGAAATTGAAGAAGATACCACTGAAGCTGTTGGTACAAAACCTACCTTATTTACAGAAGCACCTTCAGAAAAAGATGACTTGAAAAAGATCACTGGAGTTGGGCCAAAATTAGAAGAAGCAATGAATAAATTGGGTGTTTATCAATTTGCTCAAGTAGCTTCTTGGACAAACGATGAAATTATGTGGATTGATGACAGCTTGTCTGTAAAAGGTCGTATTGAACGTGATGATTGGGTTGGCCAAGTATCTGAATTAATTAAAGGTTAATTCCTTGCACGGGCATTATTGCCCGTATTTTATAAATTTCTAGGAGATAAATCATGGCTATTACAGCTTCATTGGTAAAAGAATTGCGTGACACTACAGGTGCAGGCATGATGGATGCGAAAAAAGCATTAACAGAAACTGATGGTAATATTGATGCAGCAGTTGATTGGTTGCGTACTAAAGGTCTTGCAAAAGCAGCAAAAAAAGCAGGCCGTACAGCTGCTGAAGGTTTAGTTGGTGTTGCAGTTAGTGGTGGATCAGCAGTTGCTGTTGAAGTTAATTCCGAAACTGATTTTGTTGGTAAAAATGCAGAATTTCAAGAAATGGTTTCTGGAATTACAAATGCAGCTTTAAATGTTTCAGATGTTGAAGCGTTAAAACTAGCAGACATGGGTGGTAAAACAGTTTCTGACGTTGTGACTGATAAAATCGCAACTATTGGTGAGAATATGTCGGTACGACGAATGGCTAAAGTTGAAGGTGATGTCGTTGGCTCTTATGTACATACTGCGGCTGCAGAAGGTATGGGAAAGATTGGTGTCTTAGTTGCTTTAAGTGGTGGAGATGAAGTTATTGCCAAGCAGATAGCAATGCATGTTGCAGCAACTAATCCAGCATCTTTATCTGAAGATGATTTGGACCCAGCTGTGATAGAACGTGAAAAATCAGTATTAACTGAGCAAGCTCGTGAATCTGGCAAACCTGACGCAGTCATCGAAAAAATGATTATTGGTCGCATTAAAAAATTCTACTCAGAAATCACACTTATAAACCAATCTTTTGTCATGAACCCAGATATTACTGTTGGTCAAGCTGCTAAAGATGCAGGTGCTGAGATTTTATCTTTCGTTAGATTAGAAGTTGGTGATGGGATTGAGAAAAAAGAAGAAGATTTTGCGGCAGAAGTTGCAAAAACTATGGGTAACTGACGTTAAATATAGTTTATCTGAATTTATAAAAACCCTACAATTCATTGTGGGGTTTTTTGTTGTGTGCTAATAAGATAAAAATTTTTGATTTTACACTAGAATTCTATAATTCAACATATATCTTAAATCTAAAAAATATTTAAGGGAAGTATTATGCCAAACAAAAGGGCAGCTAATTTATTGGTTGAGTGTTTGATAAATCAAGGTGTAGATAAAATTTATGGTGTTCCTGGTGAGAGTTATCTTTCTGTACTAGATGCTTTATACGATTTTAATGAAAAAATTAGATTTATATCAACAAGACATGAAAGTGCTGCGTCTTTTATGGCTGAGGCATATGGTAAGTTAACTGGGGAAGCGGGAATTTGTTTTGTCACTCGTGGTCCTGGGGCAACTAATGCATCAATTGGTGTCCATACTGCAATGCAGAATTCTTCACCTATGATTTTATTTATTGGTCAAATAGCGCGAGATATGACTGAGCGAGAAGCTTTTCAAGAAATTGATTATAAAGCATATTTTGGATCGATTTCTAAATGGGTTGTACAAGTTAATAATGCTGATCGATTACCTGAAATAATAGGCCGGGCATTTTCTGTAGCATTATCTGGAAGGCCAGGTCCTGTTGTCGTATCATTACCTGAGGATATGTTGAGAGAATTAACGAACGCTACAGCTGTTAGTAAGATAAAAAAATCTTGTGCGCATATAAGTACCAATCAAATAAATGTAATTAAAGATGAATTAGAGAAATCAAAACGACCACTTATTATATGTGGTGGTGGCGGATGGACTGATACTGGTCGTGATTATTTGAAAAGTTTTTCTGAAAGCACAAATATTCCAGTTATTTGTGCCTTTAGAAATCAGGATTTAATGGACACAAATAGCTATGCATATGTTGGTGACGCGTCCTTTGGTAAACCTGAATATATCAAAGAATTAATTAAATATTCAGATTTAATTTTGGCTATAAATATTCGTTTTGGTGAAGTTGTTACTGATGCATGGAGTTTATTTGATTTTCCACATCCATCACAAAAGATAATTCATACGCATATTAGTGAAACTGAAATTAATAAAGTATATCATTGTCACTTAGGCGTTGTAGCAAGCCCAGATTCTGTTGTTCAGGGTTTAAAAGAAGCTAATATCTCAAAGAAAATTGGTAAAGATTTAGAGCGTGCAAGATCAGATTTTATCAATTCTAGAAAAACTCCAAATACAATTGGTACACTTAATGTTGCTGAAATTTGTTCTTTTTTAAATATAAACGCAGACGAAGATGCTATTTTTACAAATGGAGCTGGAAATTTTGCTATTTGGTCAGGAAAATATTTAAATTACAGTAAAGAGCATAGATTACTGGCGCCTCAAGCAGGTGCAATGGGTGCAGGATTGCCTGCTGCAATGGCTGCAAAGTCAATATATCCAAACCGTCAGGTTATTTGTTTTGCTGGAGACGGAGATTTTCAAATGTCTGTTAATGAGTTGGGTACAGCCATGCAAGAAGGTTTCAATCCCATTATTCTTATCCATAATAATGGTAGTTATGGTACTATTAGAATGCATCAAGAATTGCGTTATCCTAAAAAAATAAGTGGAACAAATTTAAAGAATCCAAATTTTGAATTTATAGCCAAAGCTTATGATTTTGGGTACTTTCGAGTAACAAATTTAAATGAGTTTACCAGTGCATTTAAAAAATCACAAAGATCCCAATCAGGAATTATAATTGAAATGATTGCAGACATTAGAGACATTTCTCCAGGAAAAAGTATTTAATTACAATGCTTTACATTCTTTAACGAATGTATTCATGAATGCTTTCAACATCTATCTTATGCCATTGTAACATCTTTGACCTAAACCAGGTTCGTTGTCTCTTTGCGTATTGTCGTGTTTGGATTATTGCTAAACTAATTGCATCTTTTAAGTTGTCGCCATTTTGCAAATGCGAAATTAATTCTTTAGCACCTATAGCCTTACATGACGGATGATGTTCATCCCATAATCCTAACTTAAGGATGTTCTCACATTCTTTAAGAGCACCTCTTTCCATCATTATATTGAAACGCTTATCAATTCTATTATTCAGCCAGTTCGTATTGCTTACTAAATTTATTGGAATACATTCATTTAGACTCAATAATGGTGCAGGTGTAGCATCTTGCCAATCAGCTAAGCTTTTACCAGTTTCAGAAATTACTTCCCATGCTCTGCGAGTTCTGACTGGATTTTTTAGATCAATTCTATCTAGTATTCTATTATCAATTTTAATTAATTCTTTTGCAAATATAGCTTTCCCTTTTGTTTGTTCCAATTGATCAGCTTCTAATCTAATTTCAGTAGAAATATCTGGAATTTCTGCAATTCCATTTAGCAATAATTGAAAATATAATCCTGTACCACCAATTATAATTGGGCGAAGACCCTCTTTTTTTGATTTGCTCAATTCTTTTTTGATTTCTTTCAACCAATGGCCGGCAGAGTATTTATCGCCAATATTAATATGCCCATATAATGTATGAGGGCATTTGTTTATTTCGCTATCATCTGGTCTTGCTGTTAGAATTTTCCATTGTTTATATATTTGTAATGAATCTGCATTAATTATTAATCCGTTATATTTTTTCGCTAATTCAATTCCAAATGTAGATTTACCTGTTGCAGTTGCTCCGGCAATTAATATTGGTTTTGAGCCTTTAAAAAAATGTTTCAATATGAGATACCTTTTTTATGGTTATTTGTTGAACAAGTATGTATGCAGATGTTAAGAAATAAATTAATTTTAGTGTTTTGTATTATTGTTAGTTAATTCTCTTGAGAACAAGTTATAAATATAGTTGGAGTACATTACATGTCTAATCAAACAACCCCAACGGAACTCTCATATAAGCGAGTAATGTTAAAAATCTCTGGTGAAGCATTAATGGGCGATCAAGGTTTTGGTCTAAACCCTCCGACTGTTGAGCGAATTGCAAAAGAAGTAAAGCGTGTAAATGATCTTGGTATAGAGCTATGTTTGGTAATAGGTGGTGGTAATATCTTTCGAGGGCTTCAAGGATCAGCTCAAGGAATGGAACGTACGACTGCTGATTACATGGGTATGCTAGCCACTGTTATGAATGCTCTTGCAATGCAAGGAGCGCTTGAAGCAATGGGCGTAAATACACGAGTTATTTCAGCAATTCCAATGGATCAGGTTTGTGAGCCTTACATAAGACGCCGTGCAGTACGCCACTTAGAGAAAGGTAGAGTATGCATTTTTGCAGCTGGAACAGGTAATCCATACTTCACTACAGATACTGCAGCTACATTACGAGCATCTGAAATGAGTTGTGATGCTATCTTTAAAGGTACACAAGTTGACGGAATATATGATAAAGATCCAAATAAATTTGATGATGCGAAGCGTTACGAAAATGTGACTTTTGATGAAGTCTTACAAAAAAATTTAAAAGTAATGGATGCGTCTGCGATTGCTTTGGCAAGAGATAATAATTTACCAATTATCGTATTTTCATTATCAGAGAAAGGTGGTTTCAAAGGTATTATGTGTGGAGAAGGCACATTTACTATTGTTGGAAATGCGCCTGCAAAAGGAGTAAATTAAATGTCAGAAGATATAGATATTGATGCTATTGAAAAAAGAATGAATGGTGCTGTATCCGCAATGAAATCTGAGTTTCAAGCATTGCGAACAGGAAGAGCATCCGCCTCATTACTTGATAAGATAATGGTTAATGCATACGGGGCCATGACTCCATTGAATCAATGTGCGGGTATAAATGTTCCTGAACCTAGAATGATTACTGTTACTGTATGGGATAAAACTCTAATAGATTCAGTCGATAAAGCAATCCGAGAAAGTAACATCGGTATAAATCCTGTTGGAGATGGAATGATGTTACGTTTACCAATTCCTGAGCTAAATGAAGAACGCAGAATTGAATTAACAAAAGTTGCAGGTGGCTATGCTGAAAATGCACGAATTGCTGTTAGAAATGTTCGTAGAGATGGAATGGATCAGGTAAAAAAATCTGATGATTTGAGTGAGGACGATCAAAAAATATGGTCAGATGAAATTCAAGAATTAACTAACAAATCAATTAAGAAAATTGATGAAGTTTTGGAACAAAAACAAGCGGAGATAATGCAAGTATAAATTTGCAGAATATATTTTGAAAATTGATAAAAAGATTGAATCTGAAATTCTCCACGTTGCCATGGTTATGGATGGAAATGGCAGGTGGGCGAATGAAAGAGCTTTAGCAAGATTAAAAGGCCATGCAAAAGGTGCTGATCGAGTTCGTCATATTGTTCGAGCTAGTTTAGATATGAGGGTTACTCATCTTACACTATTCGCATTTTCGACGGAAAATTGGAAACGTTCTGAAAGTGAAGTCCTCGGATTAATGAGTCTATTTAAAAAGTTTATGAAATCTGAAGCCAAAAAACTACTTATCAACGGTGTTAAGGTCAGATTTATTGGAGATAGGTCTAAATTAGATGATCCAATAATTAAATTAATGAATGATTTAGAGCTTATGACAGTAGAAAACGATAATCTTCATTTATCAATAGCACTAAATTATGGTGGCCGTGATGAAATAGTTAGAGCCACAAAAAAAATAGCTGAAAAAGTAAAATTAGGTCAAATAAATACTGATGATATTTCTGCTGAACTATTTTCAAATAATCTTGATACATTTGATTTGCCTGATCCAGATTTAGTTATTAGAACATCAGGTGAAATGCGAACCTCGAATTTTCTACCATGGCAGTGTGCATATTCAGAATATGTTTTTGAACAATCTAATTGGCCAGATTTTAATAAAGACATTTATCAAAAGATTTTGAATGACTTTAAGAACCGTGAACGTAGATTTGGCGCTGTTTTAAAATAATGCACAACAAATTCCAAAACTCAGAATTATATCTTCGAGTACTTTCAAGCATCATTATGATTGTTTTGAGCACATTATTACTCGTGTTGGGTGGTATATTATTTGAAATTAGTCTTTTATTACTTGCTGCAATTTTGGCATGGGAGATACTAGGATTTGATGATAATAAAAATAAACTAAAAATATTAAATGCATCATTATTTGCTTTTTCTTTTGCAACATACATCTGGTTTTTACCAATATTATCTTTAATTTTTTTATTTATATTTTTGTTTTATTATAAAATTATTATCAAACATGAAGACTTTAATAAAAGAGCTATTTATCTCATAGTAATCTTATTAAGTTTGGTAAGTTTATCACATTTAAGATCAGATATCGGTTTAATTGAAACTATTTGGGTTATATGCTGTGTAATATCTTCCGATATTGGTGGCTATTTTGTAGGTCGATATGTCGGTGGCCCAAAATTATGGCCAGTAATTAGCCCCAAAAAAACATGGTCTGGCATTATAGGCGGTTGGATATTAGCTCTTAGTACAACCTACGTTTTCATATTTTTTTCGGCTAATATTGAATATTCTTTTTTATATTTTTCTGTTTTTATTGCAATTTTCTCTCAGTTTGGTGACCTTTTTGAGAGTTCAATAAAACGGAGTGCTAAAGTGAAAGATAGTAGCAAGCTCATACCAGGGCATGGTGGATTTTTAGATAGATTTGATGGTATGATTGGAGCGTTTTTTGCGATTTGCGTTATTTATATTTTAGATATTTATAATTGGATATTTTGATGAAAGATATTTCGATATTTGGATCAACAGGTTCAATTGGATCTAATGCGGTAAAACTTATACTTAACCAAAAAGATGACTTTAACGTAGTGGCTCTAACTGGTGGCAAGAATATAACAAAGCTTGCCGAGCAAGCAATATTATTAAAACCAAAATATGTTGTTATTGCAGATCACAAATTATTACCCGATCTAATTGATTTACTAAAAGATTATGAATTTATTATTTCTGGGGGCAAAGAAGCATTACTTCAAGCAGCTTCAATTCCTGTAGCTGTTGCATTACAAGCAATAGTAGGTTTTGCAGGCGTAGAATGTAGTATAGTTTCTGCTAAATGTTCAAAGATATTAGCCTTAGCAAATAAAGAAAGTTTAGTTTGTGCAGGGTCACTTTTAAAGCAAATTTGTATTGATAATAATACAACTTTAATACCTGTTGATAGTGAGCACTCGGCTATTTTTCAATGTTTAAGTGGTGAGAATATTAATACTGTTGACCGAATAATATTAACAGGTTCTGGTGGGCCATTCTTGAATACTAATCTAAGTGATTTATTGGATGTAACTCCAGAACAAGCAGCAAATCATCCAAATTGGAATATGGGAAAGAGAATATCTATAGATAGTGCATCTATGTTTAATAAAGCAATGGAACTCATTGAAACATATGAATTATTTGATATTTCAGCTGGAAAAATAGAAGTCTTGGTTCACCCTGAATCAATCATTCACTCCATGGTCGGATTTATTGATGGAGCAATCATAGCTCAATTAGGGCCTGCTGATATGGCTGGTGCTATTGGTTTTGCAATTAACTATCCAAATAGAGAAAAATTAGCTATTGAGCGATTAGACTTTGTTAAATTAAAGCGATTGAATTTTATAGAAATAGACCATAACAAATTTCCGGCAATAAATCTTGCAATTGATGCCATTGAGCTTGGTGGTTTAGCGGGGACAGCTTTTAATGCTGCTAAAGAACAAACTCTCGATTTATTTATAGAAGGTAAGATAAAGTTTTTAGATATGTTTAAATTTGTCGAAATTGCACTTGTTGAATATAAAAATAATAAAACTGATCATTATTCAAATATTGAACAAGTAATTTGTCAGGATCAGCATACACGTAATGTTGTTTATAAAGCATTCGAAAGTTTAACACATGATTGATTTTATCGGATCCATACCAGTAATTGGTGGTCCATTGGTTTCTGTTTTGCCATTTTTAATAATTATAACTATTGTAGTATTTGTTCATGAATATGGACATTATATAATCGGGAGATTTTGTGGTATCCATGCTGAAGTTTTTTCAGTTGGAATGGGTCCCAAAATTTATTCATGGCAAGATAAACGTGGAACTTTATGGCAAATAGCAGCAATACCACTGGGTGGATATGTTAAATTTTTGGGTGATGCTAATGTATCGAGTTTTAAATCTGAGCCAATAGAAAAAAATAACTCGTTTAATAATGCTAGTTTAAAGTCTAAGACATTGACTGTTCTAGCAGGCCCAATTGCAAACTTTTTATTATCATTTTTGATTTTTACTTCATTACTCTTATGGCATGGAAAACCTTCAAATAAACCAATTATAGGAAATATTCATACAGCATTTAGTAATGGATATGATATTAAAACAGATGATATTATTATCTCAATAAATGATAGAAAAATATCAAATTTTTCAGACATTTATTCATTTATGTACCAAGATACCAGCGAACAGTTTGCAAAATATGTGCTAGAGCGCAAGGGTAAACAAATAAATTCAATTGGACCTTTTCCATCTGTTGCAATTGTTGGCTCAGTTATGCCGGTATCACCAGCGAGTAGTGCAGGTTTAAAGTCTGGAGATTTAATTACTAGCTTTAATAATGTTTCAATTACTTCATTTAAACAATTGCAGAAATTAATCATTGCTTCGAATTCCAAAAAGCAAAATATAAATGTTTTAAGGGGTGGAGAAATAATAAGCTTATCCATTACACCTATGCTTAGAGAATTTCAAAATGCAAACGGGGATTTAGAACAAAAGGTATCAATTGGTGTATCATCATCTCTGGCAATATCACCATCTATTGAGGCTGTATCGCTTTTTGAAGCACTTAAAATTGGCATACAGAAAACATATTTGGTTATAATTCAATCTATAAAGCAAATATCAAAAATTATTACTGGAGAAGTAGGTTTTGAAAACCTTCAAGGCCCAGTAGGTATTGCACATGTTTCAAGTGATATTGCTAAATCTGATATTTCATATTTTATACCACTTATTGCAATAATTTCTACTTCTATTGGATTTTTAAATCTTTTACCTATTCCTATTTTGGACGGAGGGCATCTGATGATGTTTGCTTACGAAGGTATCACGAAAAGAAAACCTAACCCTAAGTACCTTAATTATGCAGCCATACTGGCAATTTCATTATTGATAACTTTAATGTTTTTTGTTTCAGTTAATGATATTTCACGTGTATTATTATTTTGGAATTAAAAAAATATGTATATGTTTTAAAAATAATCGTTCTTTATATTTTAATGTATATAATTTAAAATAAAATAAATTTTGTAGGATTCGAGCAATGGCTGTGTTTTTTAGATTACGAAGAAATAATATTTTTCAAAATTTAAATGTTATTTTATTTATTGTTATCTTATTGTTATCATTCTCAATCTTGCCAAATAAAGCACATACTCAAGAAACTTTAGTATCTTCAATAAATGTAGATGGAAATAAAAGAATTTCTTCAGATACAATTGTAAGTCTTTCCAAGGTTCAGGTTGGAAGTGCTTATAGCCCAACTCAATTGAACTCTGCTTTGCAAAGCATAAAAAAATCGTCATATTTTAAGACTGTTGATATCTCAATATTTAATAATATTTTGAATATAAATGTTATTGAAAATCCAACCATAAATTCAATCAGTTTTGAAGGAAATAATACATTAAGTGATATTAATTTAAATGAATTAATCAGGTCAAAACAAAGACAAACTCTTTTAATTTCTCAAGTAGAAAAAGATACTGACAAGATTGCTACTGCATATGCTGATACTGGACGTATATCTGCAATTGTTACACCAAAAGTGATTGAGTTATCGGATAATCGCGTAGATTTAGTTTTTGAGATTACTGAAGGTCGAATAACTGAAGTGGAAAAAATTACTTTTACTGGAAACCGGGTTTTTTCTGATTTGAGATTAAAAGGTGTTATAGCTACAAAACAAGCGGGAATATTCAGACGTTTTATCAAATCTGATACTTTTGTAAAAGATAAACTAGATTACGATATTGATCTTTTACGGAATTTTTATATCAACAAAGGTTTTATAGATTTTGAAGTTCAATCATCTGTTGAGTTAACAAGAGAAAAAGATGCATTTTTAATTAATTATAATATTAAAGAAGGTCAAAAATACATTTTTAGTGAAATTAAATTTGATACATCTAAATTAAATATTGATGAAAAATCTCTTGATAAAATAAATAGAATAAAAAATGGAAGTAAATATGACAGAAGGCGTGTTACTAAACTTATTGACGAAATCGATATTTATTTAGCAAAAAATGGCTTTAACTTTTTTGAGCCTGTTCCTGTAGTTTCCCGTAATGATGAAAATTTAACGATGAATGTTGAAATTCAGATAAATGAAACACGAAAAGTTTTTGTCGAAAGAATTGAAGTTGAGGGTAATTCAACAACTTTGGACGAAGTAATAAGATTGCAATTTGATTTTGTTGAAGGAGATCCTTTTAATCGCAGAAAAGTACTTGAAGCAGTTGATAAAATCCGCGGGCTTGGTTTTTTCAGTAATGTTGAAACAAGTACACGAAATGGTTCAGCACCAGAAAAAATAATAATAGAAGTTAAACTCACTGAAAAACCTACAGGTAGTCTTGGTATTGGTGCTGGGTATAATTCATCTGATGGAACTGTAGCTACATTTAATGTAAACGAAAGAAATTTTCTTGGTAAAGGCCAAACGGTCAAATTAGATTTATCAACAAGTAAAATTGAAAAACAAACGGAACTTGGCTTCGAAGACCCTTCGTTCTTAGGAAGAAACCTTCTTGCTGGCATTAGTTTTGGTCAAACATCTACAACACCAAGTTCAGTTCCCTTAAGTACAGATAAATTGTACTTTGAACCTAAGATAGGTTTTCCTTTAAGTAGGGATTCTAAATTAACTATAGAATATAGTTTTGACCAAGAAGATGTGAAATTAACTACGGCTTCAAATCTTGTATCTCCAATAATAAGAGATGATGTGGGCAAAAAAAATAAAAGTGCACTTATTTTTATCTATAGTCTCGATAAAACAAATTCAGTTGTAACCCCAACGGCAGGTTATGATTTTAGGATTATACAGGAATTAAATGGTCTGGGTGGGGATATTTCCTATTCGAAAACTAACTTAAATTTTAAAACATATAGAACAATACTTCGCGATGATATTATTTTATCCTCTAATTTATCTTCAGGTGTTATTGTTGGATCAGATGCTAGCTTGATGAATAGGTTTTCACTTGGCGGTGATCGTTTGAAAGGTTTTAGAAATCAAGGTATAGGCCCATATGATAGTACATACGATACTCATCTTGGCGGAAAAATGTATACATCTCTTAGTTTAGAGGCTTCATTTCCAATTGGTATTCCAGAAGAATATGGAATTTATGGTGGGATATTTTTAGATACAGGTTCTTTATGGGGACTCGATAATACTGACTCAGGGAGAATAGATGATAGCTCAGAAATAAGATCTGCTTTGGGTTTTTCTATATTCTGGGAATCTGCTATTGGTCCATTACGGTTTAACTGGTCTAGCCCTATTAAAAAAGAAACAAATGATGTAACAGAAAACTTTAGGTTCACTATTGATACTAGGTTTTAATTATGCATCTAAAAATATTTAAATATGTTTTTATAAATGTGTTATTAATTTGTTTTACTAACATAAGTTATGCGCAAACTTATCCTGTATATAAGAATTCTTCAGCAATAGCTGTTTTGGACCAAGATGCATTATTTTCTGAAAGTGAATGGGGTAAGGAGGTATTAAAAAATGTTGAAAAAAAAGTTTCAAAATTATCTGATGAGAATAGATCTATAGAAACAGCCTTAGAGTTAGAGGAGTCTGAACTTACTAAAATTCGAAAAACAATTTCAAAAATTGAATTTGATGTACTAGCAATTAAATTTGATGAAAAAGTAAAAAAAATTAGATTAGAACAAGCAGATAAACAACGAAAAATTAATATTTTTTTAAATGAAAACAGAAAATTATTTTTTGAAAAAGTAACACCCATATTACTAGATTATATTAATGAATTAGGTATTGAAGTGCTTTTAAACAAGGATACGGTTGCATTGGCTAGCCTTGGAAGTGACATAACAATATCAGCAATAAATAAAATAAACGAACAATTAAAAAATTAGTATAAAACTAATTATAAGGATTATAAGATGTCAAATATTGATCCAGAATATCAAAGTGCAGATATTCAAGATATAAAACGAATGATACCTCACAGATATCCGTTTTTATTAATAGATGCTGTTAAAGAAATAAAATTAAATGAAAGTGCAATAGGAATAAAAAACGTAACTTTTAATGAACCGCATTTTCAGGGACATTTCCCTGAAAGACCTGTAATGCCTGGCGTTACAATCGTTGAGGCTATGGCTCAGACTGCTGCTGTGCTTGTCGTTAAAACATTAAATATGATTGATAATAATATGCTAGTGTATTTTTTGACAATTGATAAATGTAAATTTCGACATGTTGTATCTCCCCCTGATCAATTAGAATTACATGTAAAAGTTTTAAGAGGTCGTGGAAAGTTGTGGAAATTTTATGGTGAGGGTAAAGTTGGAGATCTTGTTGTTGCTGAGGCAGAATTTACTGCAATGATGGTTCCACCAGAAGAGGCATAATAGAATGTCTATTGATAAAAGTGCAATTGTTCACCCAAGTAGCGTAATAGATAGTGGAGCTATAATTGGTGCTAATGTTACCATTGGACCATTCTGTCATATAGGCTCAGAAGTTACTTTAAATGATGGTGTAGAGTTGAAATCACACGTTGTGGTGTCTGGATGGACGACTATTGGAGAGAAAACAACTATATTTCCATTTGCTTCTATTGGTCATATTCCTCAGGATTTAAAATTTTCCGGTGAGCGGACAAAATTAGAGATTGGTAAAAGAAATAGAATCCGAGAACATGTTACTATGAATCCAGGGACTGATGGTGGGGGTGGATTAACAAAAATTGGTGATGATGGACTATTTATGATGGGGGTCCATATTGGACATGACTGTATTGTAGGTAATAATGTCATTATGGCTAATAATGCGTCATTAGGTGGCCATTGTATTATTGAAAATAACGTTGTCATTGGAGCTTTAGCGGGTGTTCACCAATTCTGTAGGGTAGGGCGTGGTGCAATGATCGGTGGCTTGTCTGCGGTAGTTGCTGATGTAATACCAATGGGAATGGTTATTGGTGAAAGAGCAAATCTTGATGGATTAAATCTTATTGGGCTGAAAAGGGCAGGTGTTGATAAAAATCACATAAATGGATTAAGAGCAGCATTTAAACTTATTTTTCAGAGTGAAAGTACTGTTAGGGATGCTATTAAGCCAACGCTTGATCTATATAAAGGGAACCCATTAGTTGAAGAAATGATTTCTTTTATCACTTCAGAAACTTCACGATCCCTGACAATTTCCTCAAAGGATTAGTCAATGCAAACAACATGTTTAGCAATTGTTGCAGGTTCAGGTGATTTACCTATGAAAATTGTTGAATATTGTAAAAAACATCATTTAGATTTTCGAATAATACATTTTGAGGGAGTGGAATTGAACTGGTTGGATGATTTGCCGGTATTAACTGCAAAATACGAAAAACCTAATTCTCTATTTGCATCTTTAAAGGAAATGGGCTGCAATCAGGTAGTATTTGCTGGAGCTATGAAGCGGCCAAAATTAAATCCATTAAAGTTTGATGCAAAGTTTTTAAAGATTGCATCAAAACTTTTACCTGCTTTAAGAAGTGGTGATGACACAATATTGAAAATTGTAGCCAAAATTTTTGAAAAAGAGGGATTA
Source organism: Rhodobacteraceae bacterium Water-Bin34 (assembly GCA_900197625.1). Lineage (GTDB taxonomy): Bacteria > Pseudomonadota > Alphaproteobacteria > Rhodobacterales > Rhodobacteraceae > Amylibacter. Next base: position 84,818 of record FZLS01000006.1, read on the forward strand.
GAAATATTGGCAGCTAATCAAATTTTAAAAAATTTATTTGTTCCAGAGGGCAATTTAACCAATCTAAAGCCTTCAAATAATGACTTAAGTGATATAATGCGTGGTTTTGAAATCTTAGATTGCATTTCAAAGATTGATATTGGGCAAGCCTGTATTGTTGGCCAGGGTTTATGTTTAGGTATAGAAACCATTCAAGGTTCAGATGAACTAATTAAATTTGCTAGCACAAATAAACATAAATACCTTTATGATGAAAATGGTGGAAGAGGTGTATTCATCAAATCACCAAAAATAGACCAAGATACTCGAATTGATGTTCCCTCAATAGGTGTAGAAACAATTAAAACTATAGCTGATGCAGGTTTTTCTGGCCTTGCAATAAAAGCAGATAGCGTTCAGATGATTGATAAAGATGATTGTATTGATTTAGCAAATCATCTTGGAGTGTTTATTTCATCCGTTTCGACAAATATTAAAAATGGATAAATTAAAGTGTTTTATGATAGCTGGAGAATTATCTGGTGATAAGCTTGGGGCTTCTTTAATTGAAGGACTAAGGTATGAAACAGATCAGAAAATCATATTTTCTGGAATTGGTGGTCCGCTTATGGAGGCTGCAGGACTTAAAAGTTTATTTAACATATCGGATCTATCGTTAATGGGTTTGGCCGAAATTATACCCAAAATACCAATGTTGTTGTCCCGAATAAATACGACAGCAAATTCTATAATAAATCAACGCCCTGATGTATTAATTACTATTGATAGCCCTGATTTTTGTATGCGAGTGGCAAAAAAGGTCCGTAAGGCTCATCCAAAAATAAAAATTATACATTACGTTGCACCATCAGTCTGGGCTTGGCGACCTGAAAGAGCTGCCAAAATGTCAAAATATGTTGATCATGTTTTAGCTTTGTTGCCCTTTGAACCTCCGTATATGGAAGCTGAAGGTATGACGAGTGACTTTGTAGGACATCCTGTGGTTTTTAGCCCTAATGTTACTGTAGAGGCTCAAAAAAAATTCAAGAAACAACATAATTTACATGATGGACCAATAATAACAATTTTACCTGGCTCAAGAATAAGTGAAATAAATAGAATGTGTCCAATTTTTGATAAGGTTACTAGTAATATTCAAAAATTGTATCCTAATGTACAATTTGTTTTGCCTGTTGCCTTAACAGTAGAAGAAGATGTTTTGAAAGCTGTAAATTCTTGGAATGTAAAGCCATTATTGCTTTTAAACAGTGGTAAAGACACGAAACAAATAGAATATGATAAATTTATAACTTACTCTATTAGTTCGGCAGCATTGGCGACATCAGGAACTGTTGCATTAGAGTTGGCTGCAAAAAAATGTCCAATGGTTATTGCTTACAAAGCAAATTGGCTTACTACTAAAATGGTTAAGCGTTTAGCAAAAATAGATACAGCTAATTTGATAAATATTATTACAAACACAAAAGTAATACCTGAACATTTGTTTGAAAATTGTACAGTTGAAAAAATAACAAATAGCCTTAACTCATTATTAAATAGTGATAATAATCAAATTTCGGCAATGTCAGAAACGATGAATAAACTAGGTATAAATCAAGAAGATAATCACTTATTAGCTGCAAAATCAGTATTAAAGATACTAAAATAGTTATATGATTTTACGTATTTTTATTAAATAGTGACGTGATTAAACTGTTCTAAATATTCAAACATTATTAGAAATTTATAGATGAACTAGGAAATTGGTATGGTTTTTAAAGGAAATCTCAGTATAGACCCACGTGGTATGATATTTGAGTCATATAGAATTGATGGAATAACTATTGAAGAATGCCGAATGATATTTTTAGATTGGGCACTTGAAGGTTCCAAAACTGATTTAACAGAAGATATCAATATTTTATTAGAGGAATACCAGGAAAAGTTTAGCAACCATCCAATGACCAGTGTACTTCGTTCAGGATTATTAAAATCTAAAAAAACTGGCAGACGAGGCGGTAGATCTGCAAGAAAATCAGTCACTTAATATGCTAAGCTAATGCATGCAAGATCCGTACCCAAGATCTTATACCTTTGTGAAAACTTCGTATATCGTACTTTTCGTTTGGTGAATGTATTGAATCATCATCTTGAGCAAATCCAATAAGCATTGTCTCTAAACCTATTATTTTCTGAAAATGCCCAGCAATTGGAATTGAGCCACCGCAACCCACGTATACACCAGAGT
>FZLS01000014.1 GCA_900197625.1 Rhodobacteraceae bacterium Water-Bin34
TTCACTCACAACCCACCATTTTGGCACTGCATCATCCTCCATTTGAAACAGGCATTAAATTCATGCACGGCATAGCTTTAAAAAACAAAGATGAATTCAAAGATATTATTTCAAATTTCAATGGGGAATTAAGAGTTGTGTGTGGTCATATTCATTGTATGATGGTCGCTAGTTTAAATAACCATGTGGTGATATCTTCACCTTCACCTAGTAGTAACTTTGAATATGATACGCGTCCAAACGCGCCAATAGGGTTTATGAAAGGAGTTGATGGTTTTTTACTACATCGATGGAATAATGGTTTCCAATCAATTCGTGTTGGACCAAGTACTGGCGCGGGCCCATTTCCATTTTGATATATGAGAAATGAATTATGAATGAACCAAATTTAATACAATTTTTGCTAAATATTGCAGGTGCAGCAGCCCTTTTGATATGGGCTGTAAGGTTAGTTCGTACAGGTGTTGAACGCGGTTTCTCTAATTTGTTACGTAATTGGTTAAAACAATCAACGGACAATAGAATTCTTTCTGCATTCTCTGGGATGAGCGCCGCTATATTTTTGCAAAGCTCTACTGCAGTAGCGGTTCTTATTTCAAACTTTTTCTCAAAAAATAAATTAGCAACAGCAAGTGGAATCGCGATGTTGCTAGGTGCTGATTTAGGTTCAGCAATAGTTACTCAAATTTTAATGATAAAAATGTCATTCTTGACACCCTTCTTGCTCCTTATTGGTGTATCAATGTTTTTGAGGTCAAAACAAACTACCAATAAGCAAATTGGTAGAATAATAATTGGTATATCATTAATTTTTGTTTCTTTGGATATGTTAAGAATGGCAACTGGACCAGTTGTGGCAAATCCAGGTACACAATTTATCATAGAATATTTAAGCCGTGATTTACTTGTAGCATTTATTATAGGCGCCGGGTTTGCTTGGATTATCCATTCAAGTGTTGCTGCTGTATTATTATTTGTTACATTAACCGCCCAATCAATACTTCCCGTTCTTGCAGCATCTATCATGATTTTAGGAGCAAACTTTGGAGGAGCATTGATAGCATACATACTTACATTAGAGGCACCTATAAACTCTCGAAGAATTATTTTTGCAAATCTAGTACTAAGAGGTGGTGGTGCAATGATAGCATCAATAGTTCTCATAAATGCTTCTTTTTTAATTGGAAAACTTGGTGCAAATCCAGCTCAGCAAACATTAAATATTCATCTTATATTTAATTTTTTGCTTCTTATTTTGACATTACCTCTAGCAGGCTTAGCCGATAAATTGTTATCTAAATTCATGCTGCAAAGAACAAACCCATCTGACAATATAAATAATATAAGCACTTTGGATCCATTAGCGCTTGATAAACCACAAAGAGGCTTAGATTGTGCATCACGTGAATTATTGGGTATTGGTCAAAGAATTGAACAAATGCTCATAAACGTAAAGCCGCTCTATGACAATTGGGATGCAGAAACTGCTAAATCAATAAAAACACAAGATAAAGCGATTAAACTCATGCATTTAGATGTTAAGCTTTATTTAGCGCGACTAGGAAAAAGTGGGTTAGACGAAGAGCAGGGTAGCCGCTCAATGGAATTAGCTGCAATATCTGCGAATTTTGATGCAGCATCATCTGCTATTGCAAGCAATATGCTTAACTTAGCTAGGCGATTAGAAAATAAAGGCCTGAAATTTTCGAATAAAGGAAGTCGAGAAATTAATGATTTCTCCGACAGAATTCTTAGCAATGTACAATTAGCACTAAATGTTATGATGAATCAAAACCCTGGAGAAGCTGAAGAGTTAGTGACTGCAAAAGATAAAATACGCAGTTTGGAACAGAAACTTCAACGCCAACATATATCACGACTTAGAGAGGGCCTTGCTGAGAGCATAGAAACAAGCAACATTCACCAAGAAACATTGAGAGCCCTCAAACAAATAAATACTTCGTTTTCAATAGTAGGTTTCTCAATCTTATCAAAATCTGATCATATATAATTTATTTTGATTAGATTTTAATTACTTAGATCAATGGATCATGTGACCACTGTAAAAGTGCTTGCCTTTGACGTGGCCGACAGAAAACATCACCCGGATCACAGTTTGCTTTAATTTGACCTGCATGGCGCGTAAATGCACGCCATCTTTTAATTTGTATCGTATCAATCTCTGGCAACCTACGGCCTAAGTAATAACGGCAATACCATTGAAACCAGCCTCTTGGATCTGGGCCATAGATCCAATCTTTTTCTTTCCAGACACTAAGAGGTTGTCTACTTTTTATATTAAAATAATTAATATTTATTTGCGGTGTAATACTAATTTTAGCATTTTCAAACCAGCTTTTTGGAAATTCATCTTGGCAATCATTGCAATATTTGCCTTCAAAAACTCCCATCTCAAGCATTTGCGCAGGAGTATAAAATGGATTGAAATCTTCTGAAAAAGATTTACCAACTTCTGCTGATAAGTAATAAGTATAACCAGCCTGCATCTTATCATTTACTTCTATAATTTTTCCAGATTTCATAAGAATATAACACCGATTTTAAAACAAAAAGTTAATCATAATTTTTATTAATTCATATTTAGCATGAGATTTTATGATTTCAAACGGAATGGCTCGAGGCTTTTTTCAAAAAACTCTATAAACTCTGAAGCAATTGTAGATAAAGCTGTATGCTTAGGTCTTACGAGTATCAAATTATGAGTAATTAGTGGTTTAAATGGTCTTATTATAAGTCCACGGCTCTCATATTCGCGCGCATCCATTTCACTTACAATAGAAACGCCTCGCCCTTCTGAAACCAACATACATGCTGAATTGAATTGACGAGTTTCAATCCAACTATTTATTTTTACATTTCTTGATGTAAAAACTTCCTCTAATTTTCTGTAGAATGCACTATCGCGTCTTGAATGTATCATTGGTTCATTTACCAAATCTTCAGGTGTAATGATTTTCTTTTCCCCAAGTATGTTGCCTTCTGACATGATGCAAACCGTACGCATTGGAATTTGTTCACATTCAACTGCAGGGTGATCAGAGAACACATCTGTAATGCCACAATCATATTGCTCACTAATAATCCATTCAAAGATACGATTTGCTCCGTCTGGTTCAAGGTTTACGGTAACATTAGGCCTATTCGTCAGGAAGTCAGATAACACGCGAGGCATATGGCTAGTAGAAAAGCCAGGCAAACAGGCAATTTTGAGATGTCCAGCATTTCCTGAAGTTAAATTTTGAGTAATTTCATCTATGTGCTCTAAGCTATCAAGTAATCTTCCCACTTCACGTAATAAAAATCTTGCATCATGTGTTGGGACTAGCTTGCCATTTTGTCTGTGAAATAATTTAAATTCTATACTTTCAGCATAACTAGATAATAATCTACTTACTGCAGGTTGTGAAATATTTAATTTTTTAGCAGCAAGCGTCATACTTCCAAGCTGACCAACTGCATAAAATGCTTCGAGTTGGCGTAGCTTAATACTCATAAAGATTCCTCATTTTAAACAGCTAATCATGCTCTGTCATTATATTGTATTTCTACAATACATAAGACAATAATTACATTATAATAATATGTTATGAATTTTGTCAAAAAATACACTTGAATTATATCTCACATCGTGTTTCTTTTGTTATTCAATAACACAGTTTTTTGACCGTTTGGTCTGAGTTAATTTTTTTTACAAAAAATTTACTAACATAAAATACTAGTGTTACAAAAAAATGATATTTTGAATTTACTCGAATTTATTTCAAATCCAAAAATATCTTTATAGGGAGAGATACTAATGAAGAAACTAATTATGAAAACTATTTTAGCTGCTGGTATTGCTGCAATTGCAATGCCTGTCACAGCTAAAACTGAGCTACAATGGTGGCACGCAATGGGCGGCCGCCTCGGAGAGGTAGTTGATGAAATAGCCACAAATTACAATGCAAGTCAAAGCGAATATGAAATCATACCAACATATAAAGGTGGTTATGAAGATACAATGACGGCAGGTATTGCTGCATTTCGCGCCAAACAACAACCACATGTTTTGCAAATATTTGATGCTGGTGCTGCTACAATTATCAATGCTCCCGGAGCTACAATTCCAGTTGCAGATCTAATGGCAGAGCATGGCAAAGGTTTTGATAGTAATGATTATATTGAAGGTGTTCGTAATTTTTACGCTGATTCTGCAGGTAAAATGATTGGTTTGCCATTTAACTCATCAACACCCTTGTTGTATTATAATAAAGATGCATTTGCTGCAGCTGGCGTAACTAACCCACCAGCTACGTGGGAAGAGTTTGAAGCTATAGCCCCAAAATTGAAAGCTGCAGGCTATACAGCACTCGCTCAAAGTCACAGCCCATGGATCTTATCTGAAAACTTCCACAGCCGACATAACATTCAGTTGTCTACTGGAAATAACGGATATGACTCTACAGATGTTAAGATTTTATACAACAATGATCACATGAAAATGCATTGGGGTAAAATGAAAGAATGGCTAGATGCTGGTCATTATGGCTTCTTTGGAAGAGCATGGGGCGATAATCAGGATGCATTCGTTCAGAAAAAAGTAGCAATGTGGATGGGATCGTCTGGTTCATTTGGTGGGCTGAAAAAATCAACAGATTTTGAATTCGGTACTACCTTCTTACCATATTGGAAGAGCATTATTGATGAACCCAAAAGTACATTCATCGGTGGCGCTGCATTGTTTGCAATGAATGGTAAATCTGATGCAGAATACAAAGGTGTTGCAGACTTTTTTGCATACATGACAGACAATGAAAACCAAGTATTCTGGCACAAAGAAACTGGATATGTGCCAATAACAACAGCTGCTTACGAAATGGCAAAAGCTGAAGGTTATTACAACGAGTCACCTGATGCAGAAATTGGTATTCTTCAATTAAGTCAACCAGGCGGAGAGTGGACAAAGGGTTACCGTCTTGGATATTATGTTCAAATACGTGAAGTAATGTATAAAAAATACGATGATATATTATCTGGAAAATCCTCAGTCGAAAAAGCATTTTCAGAAATGGAATCTGAGTCTAACGCATTATTAGAACGTTTTGCTGCTACATATAAATAAAAACACAATAGCTGGTGGCAAAGACTTGCCACCAGCTAACTAATAACTAATCTATATTATAGAATATTGCACTTCACTGGGGGCTGTTGAATGAAACGCGTACAATTCGAGCATAGTACCATACCATATCTTTTTATCGCTCCACAAATTGCAATTATTACAATTTTTTTCATTTGGCCAGCAGCTCAAGCAATACACCAATCATTTCTTTTAGAAGATGCCTTTGGACTTTCATCACAATTCGTGTGGTTTAGAAACTATGTAGATACAATTGGGGATGCAGCTTGGCTTCAAGCAGCTTGGTTTACTATATTATTTTCTACACTAGTGACATTTCTTTCATTAGGAATTGCATTACTTCTAGCCGTTAAAGCAAACGAGGTCATTAGGGGAGCAAGCACATACAAAACTACATTAATGTGGGCATATGCCATAGCACCACCTGTAGCAGGACTTATGGGCAATCTGATGTTCCACCCATTAATTGGAGACTTATATAAATTTTTCAATGCTATTGGATGGGATTTTGATCATAAACTTGACTCATTCGATGCAGGTTTTGTTGTAATTTTAATATCAGTCTGGAAACAAGTTAGCGTAAACTTCATCTTCTTTTTATCAGGTCTACAAGGAATTTCGAAAGCAGTAAATGAAGCCGCAATGATGGACTGTAAAAGTCCGACCAGGCGATTTTGGACAATAACATTTCCCTTATTGGCACCAACAACTTTTTTCTTGATGGTTATAAATATCACTTACGCATTTTTTGAAACTTTTGGCATTATAGATACTACAACAGGTGGATCACCTGGAGGTGCAACCAATACTCTTGTTTATAAAGTATTCCAAGATGGTTTTAGAGGTGCAGACCTTGGGGGATCATCAGCACAATCAGTTGTTCTCATGTTAATTGTTTTAGCATTAACTATTATTCAGTTCCGTTTCATCGAACGTAAAGTTCATTATTGAGGATAATGATATGAAGAATATTAACTGGCGAATATTATCAAATCATATTATTCTTCTTTTAGGAGTTCTCTTCATGAGTCTTCCAGTTTGGGTGGCTTTTTCATCCTCCACACATACTGCAGAGACAATATTACGTGAAGGTTTGCAGTTTTGGCCAGGCCCAAATTTTACAGAAACATACCGTGAAGCAATGTTTGAAGCAGGTGGTGTAATGAAATCTGTTCTGGGTATTACAATGCTTAAAAATAGCTTAATATTAGGCATTGGTTTTGCTGTTGGTAAAGTTATTATTTCAATGCTAGCAGCCTACGCCATAGTTTATTTCCGCTTCAGGCTGGCCACACCATTATTTTGGATAATTTTCCTCACATTATTATTACCTTTAGAAGTTCGCATTATTCCGTCATATGAAATAGTTGCAGGTTTAGGCCTTTTAGACACAAATTTTGGCCTTATTGTTCCATTGATAGCTTCTGCAACTGGTACGTTTTTTTTCCGACAGTTTTTCAAATCTATTCCTGACGAATTATTAGAAGCAGCGCGATTAGACGGTGCTACTCCTTGGCGGTTTTTTGTAGATATGCTCATACCATTATCAAAAACAATGATAGCTGCGATTTTAATTATAATGTTTGTAGTAGGTTGGAACCAATATCTCTGGCCACTAATTATGACAACAAAAGAAGAGAATTACACACTCGTGATTGGCATTAAACAAATATATCAAATTCTCTCAGATGGTGGAGAATTACCTCAATATCAAAAAGCTTTTGCATTAACTATAATGGCGACTTTACCACCAGTTCTCGTTGTATTGTTCTTCCAAAAATGGTTCGTCAAGGGCTTAGTAGAAAGTGAAAAATAATGGCTACAGTTAAATTAAATAATGTTAAAAAAGTATACCCAAATGGCGCAGAAGCCGTTTGTGGAGTTAATATGGCCATTAAAAATGGTGAATTTATAGTTTTTGTTGGCCCATCAGGTTGTGGTAAATCTACAATGCTAAGAATGGTTGCGGGACTTGAAACAATCACCGAGGGTGACATAGAAATTGATGGTAAAGTAATCAACAATGTTTCCCCAGCAGATCGTGATGTTGCAATGGTTTTTCAAAATTATGCGCTTTACCCTCATATGACTGTAAGAGGGAATATGGCTTATGGATTGAAAAATAGAGGACTAGCTAAAGCAGAAATAAAGACAAAAGTTTCTGAAGCTGCAAAAATGTTAAAGATAGATGAATATTTAGACCGACAGCCTAACCAACTATCTGGTGGACAACGACAAAGGGTTGCGATGGGGCGAGCTATCGTTAGAGAACCAAAAGTTTTTTTATTCGACGAACCATTATCTAATCTAGATGCAAAACTTCGTGTGCAAATGCGTATTGAAATCAAACGCCTTCAACGTAGAATGGGCGTAACATCAATATATGTAACCCATGATCAAACTGAAGCTATGACACTTGCAGATAGGCTTGCTGTGATTAACGATGGCCGCATAGAACAAATGGGAGCCCCAATTGAACTTTATAATAATCCTCAAACTTTATTCGTTGCTTCATTCATCGGCTCCCCAAATATCAATTTGATACCCGCAAAATTTGAAAACAAAAAACTGGTTTGTGGCAATATCAAATTATCTGGATTTAAAAAGCTTCCTGAAGATACTGAATTAGTTCTAGGTATACGGCCAGATTTTATAAAACCAGATGCTAAAGGACAGTTAGAAATTCAAGTCGATCTTGTTGAACAACATGGTGCAGATAACTTAGTCTACGGATTATTAAAAGACGCGTCAAATGATACTGAAATTTGCTTTAAGACTTCACAAAACACTCTCCCTGCTATTGATAAAAAATTAAAATTAAAATTTGAGCAAAATCGCGCAATGGTATTTAATAAAAATACTGGTGAACGCTTAATATAAGATTAATTATTTTTGTGATAAATTGTTTTCAACACCTAAACCTCTAAAAAACCATCGTTGAAAAATTAATACCAGAACAAGAGGTGGTGTAATTGTTATAGTGGCAAATGCCATACCAGCCCCACTTCCCTGCCCCATAAAACGTATACCTCTTACAAGTGTGTAGAGCGTATCATCAGTACTTATCATTATTGGCCATAAGTATTGATTCCAGCCAATCATAAATGAAATTATAAATATTGCAGCTGCTCGAGAAATAGAAAGTGGCATTAAAATATCCAAAGCGAATTTAAAACTTCCAGCACCATCAAGTAAAGCAGCTTCCATTAATTCTTCAGGAAGAGTTAAAAAAAATTGTCTGAAAAAAAATGTACCTAAAGCTGCAGCAATAACCGGAAGAATTATGCCAAGATGGGTGTTTATTAGTCCAAGAGATGATGTAATCTGAAAAGTAGGTATAAACCTTGCCTCTAAAGGGAATAGAAGTGTTGAAAGAACCAACCAAAATATAATATTTGCAATCTTAAATTTAAAAAAAACTATTGCATATGCTGCAAAAAATGAAAGCAAAGTTGTTAAAAACCCAACCCCAATGGCAATAATCATTGAATTTTTTAACATAGCCATAGGCGTTACTTCATCTGTAAAGCCAGTCTCAAAATTAATTACACTATTATAATTTTCTATAAGATAATCTCCAAATTCAAATTGCATTCCGATAGTTCTTAATTCTGCGGTATTTTGTGATGACGCAAAGATCATTAGAAGTATTGGGGATAACATAATGAAAACCCCAAATAATAAAATAATATGATTTATAATTGCCCTATAGATCACTAAATATAAGCCTCATTAGCAATTTCAAGAATTTCATCAAATATATGAGGGCCGGATGCTATAACACGCCCTCCTTGAGATAGCATTTTTTTAGCACTTTGAACTTCAATAGTACCACCAGCCTCTTTTATAAGTAGCTGACCTGCCAAACAATCCCATGCATTCATGTGAGGTTCAGCATAACCAATCAATCTACCAGAAGCCACATAACACAACATTAATGCGCCCGAAGCATTTCTATAAAATATACCTCCACGCTTGATGAGTTTTTCAATAAAACAAACCGTCATATGGCTTGCTGTTCTGCTATTCATACCAACCCCTGTACTACCATTATCCAATGATTTTGATTTAGACACGTTTACTAATTCATCATTTAGAAAAGCACCAATATCCTTTGCGCCCCAAAAGAGTTCATTGTGGCATGGCTCATAAACAACACCTAACTTTGTTTCATCTTCATGCACACATGCCAAAACAACACACCATGAAGGAATTTCAGTTAAAAAATTAGTTGTTCCATCAATTGGATCTATCACCCATGTATATCCAGAAGTTCCATGCGTATTTTCATGTTCTTCACCAACAATACTATCGTTTGGAAAAGAAACAGAGATACATTTTCTAATAAAAATTTCAACTTCAAGATCTGCATTCGATACATAATCTTGGATGCTTTTTTGTTGTATTTCCAAATCATTAATGCGCTGAAAAAAAGATAAAGCTTTTTGGCCTGCCTCTTCAGCAACTTGCTTTGCAAAATTTAACCTTAATTGAATATCATCATTTGGCATTATCACAAACCTTTCACGAGTATCACTTAATAATTACATAAAATTCAGTGAGTTAACAGATTTTAATTAAATGAAGCTTTACTGATCATTTAAAATTTGAATAATATCTTAAAGGTGTAAAAATGAAGATATTTTTGAAAGAAATAGCTTATTATCATGACATTTAAAGAAAAAGCAGTCCAACACGCTACTCAGTACTTTGACAAAGGTTATTTTAAAAAAGATCTTGCAGAATTAATCTCTGTGAAAACAGAAAGTCAAAATAATGAATGCAATCTAGAAAATTACTACGATCAAAATATAATTCCCATGCTTGTGAAGATGGGTTTTAAATGTAAAGTAATGGAAAACCCATTATCCAAAGCTAATATAATTTTATTTGCAGAAAGAATTGAAAATGCTGAATTTAGTACAATTCTTACATATGGACATGGTGATGTAGTCCTAGGTCAAGATAGTTCTTGGGATAATGGTCTTTCTCCCTATAAATTAATAGAAAAAGATAATCGCTATTATGGGCGAGGAACTGCAGACAATAAGGGACAGCACTTAATAAATATTAAAGCACTTAATTCTTTGTTATCAGTTCAAAAAAAACTTGGGTTTAACTTCAAAATTCTTTTTGAAATGGGTGAAGAAATTGGGTCACCTGGATTGAAGGCTTTCTGCCAACAAAACAAAGAATTGTTAAAGTCAGATGTTTTTATTGCATCTGATGGTCCACGTATTTCACAAAAAATACCAACAATATTCACAGGTTCTAGAGGGGGAATAAATTTCGATCTTTCAGTTAATTTAAGAGATAATGCTCATCATTCAGGAAATTTCGGTGGCATATTAAAAGATCCTTCAATTATACTTTCACATGCAATTGCCTCAATTACGGATGCTAGAGGACAAATCAATATTCCAGAGTGGCTACCCACTAGTTTAACTCCAGATATAAAAGAAATATTAGCAAAGCTTCCATTGGTGGATGCTGGATTTGATTTGGATCCAGATTGGGGGCAAAAAGAATTAACAATGACAGAGCGTGTCTTTGGATGGAATAGCTTCTCTGTTCTAGCTATGCTTTCAGGAGAGCCTGAAGCGCCTCTAAATGCAATTTCAGGTCATGCGCGTTCAACATGCCAATTAAGGTTTGTTGTAGGAACAGATGTTAACAAAATTATTCCTGCACTAAGAAATCACTTAAACTCTTTTGGGTTTGAAGATGTTAATATCCATGAATCTGAGATGATCCCATTTCCGGCTACACGTTTGGAAATGAATAATTCTTGGCTTTCTTTAATAACAAAATCATTAGAAAATTCTATGGGTGGCAAAATAGATTTATTACCTAATCTTGGCGGCTCATTACCAAATGATAGTTTTTCAGAAATTTTAGAATTACCAACTATTTGGATACCACATTCTTATGCAGGCTGTGCTCAGCATTCTCCAAACGAACATTTGTCAGTCCCACTAGCACGCCAAGCATTGGTTTGTATGACTGCACTTTTTGCAGATTTATCTAAAGAAGAGAAAGTTTAAATTAAATCATACTCAATTGATTTTTGATATCGCAATTTCAAGATCATTTATTAAATCATTAGTAGCTTCTAGCCCAATATTTAATCTAACCAACCGGCCTTCAAAATCTTTATTTGGCCTAACAAGATCTGGGTAAACAACTGCTAGACTTGTTACACCTCCCCAACTTAAGCCAATCTTAAAAATATTCAATGAATTGATAAATTTTTCAACTTGATCACCCGATATTTTCTTTGCAAAAGTGAATGAAAATACACTAGCTGACCCTGTAAAATCTCGTTTCCAAATCTCGTGACCAGGACATGATGTCAATGCTGGGTGGTATACGTTTTCTATAATATCAATTTCAGATAACTTCAAAGCTATCTGAAAAGTTGCTTTTTCGAGTTGCTCTAAACGGATTGCTAAAGTTTGCAATCCTCTTAACGCTAAACTGCAATCATCTGGGGACACAGCTAAACCTAGCTGCATATAAATCGAGCCTATTACGTTATAAACACTGTCATCGCGAACAGATACTGAACCAAGAAGTATATCACTGTGCCCACCAATGTATTTAGTTAGTGCTTGAATACTAACATCTACACCATATTTAAACGCATCGAATAAGACTCCCGCTGCATAAGTATTGTCTAGAGCTACGGGAACACCCTTTTCATGTGCCGCTTTTACTATTGCAGGAACATCTTGAATTTCCATGGTTACAGATCCAGGGCTTTCGCACCAAATCAAGGACGTATTTTTTCTTATAAGTTTTTTGATATCTTTTCCAATTAATGGATCATAAGATTCAACTTCAATTCCAAGGTCTCTTAATAACCCTTCAGCCATTGCCTTGTTGGGGCCATATGCTGAGTGAGGAACAAGTGCATGAGAACCTGACTTACAAAAAGCAAAATAGACAAGTGCTATAGCAGATTGCCCACCGGGAACTATGAATGTGTGCTTTGCACCCTCAATGTCACATATTCTAGCTCCGAGCTCCAAAGCAGTTGGTGTGCCATATAATCCATAAGAATAACCATTTTCTGATTGTTTCCAGTCATCCTTTATTAAAGATTGCTCATCGAATACTACAGTTGAGCCTCTATAGACCGGTGTTACAAGGGATTTATAATCCTGCCTTGCTTTTTGTTTTGGATTCAAAAGTTTGGTACGCCAATCCATAAATATTCCTCTTTATGAGATCAAATTATTTTGTAAATTTATTATACTAGAAATATAAATATTTACTGCATTTTTTATTTCTTCAATGTCAATATATTCATTCAATGAATGACATTGTTGTAAGGAGCCTGGCCCACAAATTACAGCTTCACAATTATAATTTGGTGCATCAGTAGACCCTGGGAACGCTTTAATCGTATGAAAGCCAAGGATATCATCAGATGCTTTTTTCATTGCAATCATTATAGGTGAATTTAAAGATGTATCCAAAGGCTTAATATTCAAGAAAGGTGATGAAATAGAATATCTAAAATCAGGAATTTCTTTTTGTATTCCATGACAGATTTTTTCCAATTCATTAATAAATGTTTCATAATTTTCACTAGAAATAATTCTTCTATCAATATCAATTTTGCATATATCTGGAACTGAACAAGCATTATCACCTCCAACTATTAAACCAACATTCAAGCTTGGCTTTCCAAGAAATTTATCCGCATTTTGTTTTCTTAAATAAGAAGAATATTCCTGTAATTTCTGCAAAAGAATACTCATGTGATTTATTGCGTTTATTCCATTCTCAGGCACACTAGAATGAGCTGCTTTACCAAGAACTTCAATCGATAATAATACTTGACCTTTGTGTGCAGGACATAGCTCTAAATTAGTTGGCTCCGCAATAATTGCATAATCAATTGGTGGACCATTAATTCCAAAATCAATAGATCCTAACATTGCGTGTTCTTCATCAATTACACCTGCAATAACCAAGTCACCAGATAAAATAATATTTTTTTCTTTTAATTTTCTTACTACATCCAAATAGGCAGATAATCCTGCTTTCATATCACAAGAGCCACGCCCAAAAATCTTTCCATCTTCAATTTTAGCAACAAAAGGATCATAATAACCATCAACTCCAACTGTGTCTAAATGACCTGCCAACATTATAGTTGGACCGTTTCCATTACCCTTTAATCGACCCCAAACATTACGCCTCCCATCACTAACCTCGTGGCTTTCCACTTCTAGTCCGAGTTGAATCAGTTGTTGCTCAAAATAATTTGACATTTCGTTTTCTGGGTTTGCATTTAGGCTGTTCGACCCAAAGTTATTCACACTAGGAATACTAATCATATTAATTAAATCTGTAATAAGTGGGTCTGAATTCATATTTATTTCTATCTATTTCTATAAAAAATATTTTTTAATAAAGGTATTATCCAACCCGTAATATTCATGATTATCTTTTAAATAGTTCTCCATAACCATTTTGGAAATCATTAATTCCCGCTAATCTTAGTAGATGCCATGCAAGAGCGTGATTACTAGAAGTAATAGGTTTACCAATAACTTTTTCTGCTTTTTCTATAATGTTTATAGCACGCAAACTTGTACAGGATATAAAAACTCCATCACATTTCTCATTCAAACCCAACTTTATTACAGCTTGTAAAATAGATTCTTCATCTATCTTTCCTACTATTTCATCATTTTCTTCAAAATAAGACCCAATCAATTCAACACTTATCCCCGATTCATTGAATTTTTTCTGTATGGCAAGTGTTACATCTGGAGAATATGGTGTTAAAAGTGCAATTTTATGCACATTTAGGACTTCAAATGCTGCTTTAGCAGCTGTTAATGGATTAGATGTGGGTATACCTGGATGAAAATTATTCAAAATCTTACTTACTTTCTCTTCACCAATAATAGTTGAAGCAGATGTACAGCCATACCCTATCGAATTTAAGTTAAGATACTGAGGCAAAAGCTTTGCCGCGACTGGAAGTTGTTTTTCCATCATTGCTAAATTTTCACCTGTAACAATTGGATCATTTTCTAGTCGAGAGTGATAAATTGAAACTCCAGGAATGTTTGTGATTTGTCTCATTTCCCACTCAAGGGATTGATCAGATTCAAGTACTAGAAGACCTATTCGTGCTTTTTCACCAGCACCCTTATCTATCTTAAATGATAATTTTTCTATCTCTGGTGTAATTAGCTTTAGGTTCAATATATTTACTCCTTAGTAAAACTATAATCAATTTTACTAAGGTCGTGTTATTAAAACAGCGACATTTATTTTTCTAGTTACGCCAAAAATATTCTATTGGTTTCCAGAAATAGCTTTTTGGAACGCTTTAAAAGAAGCTTTAGGAGTCCTTTTCTGCGTCTCATAATCAACATGCACAAGACCAAAGCGTTTTTCATACCCATAAGCCCATTCATAATTATCCAGCAACGACCATCCAAAAAATCCTTTGATTGGGACCCCGTAAGCAATACACCTAATCACAATTTGCAAATGATCCTCGAAATATCTCACTCTATCAAAATCGTTGCACTCATTATTATCAACAACGTCCTCATTAGCCATACCATTTTCTGTAATCATGATTGGCAAGTCGTTTGTATAATCGTTATAAATTCTCTTTAATAATAATTCTAAACCTTCAGGGTAAATTTCCCATCCCATTTGAGTTTTAGGTAAAGGGCCATCAACACCTTTAAAGTGAGGCCATGGTTCTTCAGGGGCCGCTTTTATTAATCCTCTGGTATAATAATTTATACCTAACCAATCTATTGGTGCACTTATTAGACTCATGTCATTTTCAAAATTTTCAGGCATATGGTTGCCAACTTTTGAAATCATGTCTGTTGGGTAATATCCTTTAAACAAACTGTCCATAAACCATCTAGTATGTATCGCATCGAATGTTTTAGTAGCCAGGATATCTTCATCATTATTGCTTGCAGCTTCGCCGTGACCTAAATTTAATACTATTCCTAAGTTTTCTTGATCATGTGACCTAAGTACTTCTAAGGCTTTTCCATGAGCGAGCATAATGTGATGCATTGCACGCATTGCTGCACGTATATCTTTTATTCCTGGAGCTTGACCACCTATGAAATAGCTCAACCATGCAACACACCAAGGTTCATTAATAGTTGAAACATAGTCAACTCTATCACCAATTCGTTCAATAATTATATTTGTGAAATCAGCAAATCTCTCAGGCACTTCACGGTTTGACCAACCACCAATATCTGACATAACAGAAGGTAATTCCCAATGGTATAATGTGAGATTTGGCTTGAGCCCACGCTCAACTATTCCATCGACTAGCCGATCATAAAAATCCAACCCATCAGGATTTATATTTGTTCCATCAGGCATAACTCTAGCCCAAGATGTTGAAAATCTATACGAGTCAAATCCGCCAGATTTTATCAGATCAAGATCTAAATCAAATTTATTATAATGATCACATGCAATACTGCCATCATCAGCTTTATGAACATTTCCAGGTGTTTTTGACCAAGTATCCCAATGAGAAGATCCACAGTTTCCAAATTTACTGCCTTCTATTTGGTAGGCAGCAGTAGCTGCACCAAAAATAAAATCAGTTGGGAAATCTCGTCTAGAAAAGTTGAAATTCATTTCATAATACCTCTAAATGTATTCAATCAAATACGTTGTTCAGTCTGTGAGTCAAAAAGTGAAGCACGACTTGGGTCAATACCAATTTCTAGTCTATCTCCAATTTTTACTTTGGCATTACCTTCCATTCTAATTCTAATTTGAACATCCGATAAGTTTGCATATACTAGTGTATCAGACCCCATAGGCTCCACTAAATTAATAGTCACGTTAGTTATGACAGGGGCTTTTTTTGAAAGTTCTCCAGTTATTATATGCTCAGGCCTAATACCAATTGTAACATTTTTAAGATTAGTTTTCTTAATGAATTGATAAGAACCCATAGGTAATTCTAATGACCCATTAGTAAACTTAGTGTCTTTGAGTTCTCCATTTAAAAAATTCATGGATGGACTTCCTATAAAGTCAGCAACATATAAATTTTTAGGATGATTATAAATTTCGTTAGGCGTTCCTAACTGCATAATTTTACCACCTTTCATGATCGCTATTCTATCAGCTAAAGTCATAGCCTCAATTTGATCATGGGTAACATAAATCATAGTATTTTTAAGTCTTTGATGTAAGAGTTTTAATTCCACCCTCAAATCTACCCGTAATTTGGCATCTAAATTAGATAAAGGTTCATCAAACAAGAACACATCTACATCTCTAACAAGTGCTCTACCTATTGCAACTCTTTGACGTTGCCCACCTGATAATGCTCCTGGTTTTCGATTTAAAAGAGGCTCAATTTGTAATATTTTTGCAGCTCGCTCAACACGAGATTTAATTTCATCTCTTGGCATTCTGGCATTTTTAAGTCCAAATGATAAGTTACCTTCAACTGTCATTTGTGGATATAACGCATATGATTGAAATACCATTCCAATACCACGTTCTGAAGGTTCAGACCAAGTTACATTTTTATCACCAATAAAAATTTGACCAGCAGAAATATCAAGCAATCCAGCAATACAATTTAGCAAAGTAGATTTACCACATCCAGATGAGCCTAATAAAACTAAAAATTCACCCTGAGCTATTTCTAGATTCAGTTTTTGAAGTACTTTAATATCTCCAAATTGAAGATCTAAATCACATACTTTTACTGATGGTGTTTTAGTTGACATAGTTTAACCTTTCACTGCGCCAGCGGCTATGCCACGAACAAATAATTTTCCTGAAACAAAATAAATAGCTAATGGTACCAACCCAGTAAGCAAGGTTGCTGCCATATTTACATTATATTCTTTTACACCCTGCACTGAATTAACAATATTATTAAGTTGAACTGTCATAGGATATGTTGCCGGTTTAGTGTAAATAACACCAAAGAGAAAATCATTCCAAATGCCAGTGACTTGTAAAATCATAGCAACAACAAAAATTGGAATAGACATTGGTAATAGAACCTTGAAATATATTCCCCAAAAGCCAGCTCCATCAACTCTTGCTGCTTTAAATAACTCTTCCGGAATCGCAGCAAAATGATTTCGGAAAAGAAGAGTAAGAATAGGCATACCAAAAATTGTATGAACTAATACTAACCCAGCAGTTGATCCCATAAGCCCTATTTCTCTGAGCAGAATTACAATAGGATAAATCATAATTTGATAAGGAATAAATGCTCCGAATATTAAAATTGTAAAAAATACTTCAGACCCTTTGAATTTCCAATTTGCCAATGCATAACCATTAACAGATGCTACTGATATGGATAAAATTAATGATGGAATAAGTATTTGAACAGAATTCCAAAACCCTCTGCTTAAACCATCACAATTAATACCAGTACATGCATATGACCACGCTTTAACCCAAGGCTCAAATGTAACTTCTAATGGAGGGGAAAATATATTCCCCATACGTATTTCTGGCATACCTTTTAATGACGTCATGACCATTACCCAAAGTGGCAACAAGTAATAAATTGATATTATTAATAAGGTACCATAAACAATTATATTTGAACGAGAAAATATTTTTTTTGGCTTAGTACCATTTGGAACTTCATCAGAATTATGCACGTCTTTTACCCCCAAATTCAAGGTAAGCCCAAGGAACCAAAATAACTATAACCGAAACAAGCATCATTGTAGAAGCCGCGAACCCTTGGCCTAGATTTTGGGCGCCAAACATATAATTCATAACATATTTTGCTGGTACTTCTGAAGCAATACCAGGTCCACCGTCTGTTTGGGCGACAACAAGGTCATAGATTTTTATAATTCCAGCTGCAATCAAAACAAGCGCTGTGATAAACACAGGTCGCATCATAGGAATTATAATTCGTATATATGTTTTTGTAGTTCCAATTCCATCAACTCTTGCGGCTCTCCATATATCTTCATCAATACCGCGCAAACCTGCCAAAAGTATTACCATTATTAAACCTGTCCCTTGCCATAATCCAGATATCAGTAGTCCAAACATTACAGTTTCCGGATCGTTCAAAGGATCAAAAGAAAAACTCTCCCAACCAAAGTCACGAATTACACCTTGCAATCCAAAATCTGGATTCAAAATCCACTGCCAAGTTAATCCAGTTACAATGAATGATAAAGCAAATGGATATAACAATATTGTGCGGAATGTGTTCTCAAATCGTATTTTTCGATCTAGCAAAGCAGCTAAAGTAAATCCTATAAAAAGTGTAAAGATTAACGAAAAAATACCATATAGTGCTAAATTTTCTATTGATATAATCCATCTTCTTGTCTCCCATAAACGCTCATATTGATCAAAACCAACAAATTTCCATTTAGGCAATAATTTTGATGAGGTAAAAGAATAGAATATAGTCCATATGGACCCACCTAAGAAAACAACAAGTACTGTCAATATCATGGGAATAGATGCAATTTTTGCATTTATATTTCTAAAAAATTGATTTGGCTTTTTCGACATTTGTAAAGTTTTCATTAAAATTCTTAAAAAAATGCAGCACAGGCCTAGATAAGACCTGTGCAATTATCAATTAGTTAGCACGTTTTATTATAGAAACATAACTTGCTTGTGCTTCTTCTGCTGGCATATCAGTTGCCCAGAATTCAGCCATTAAATCATTAATTTGTTGATCTGTATCAGCATCAAATGTTTGGCGGTTTGATGGCATTATGCCACCAGCAGCTAAAATATTTAATCCTTTTTGCATACATGCATTTGCTGATGACATATCAATATCACCACGAACTGGTAATGAACCTTTAGCTAAATTAAATTCAACTTGAACTTCAGGTGAAATTAACAATGAGGCCAATTCCATTTGCGCAGCTTTTGTATCTGCATCATCAATTACAGGAAAATAAAATGCGTCTCCACCTGTATCAAGTATTTCATTGAAACCCATACCTGGCAGACAAGAATAATCGACACCAGCAACTTCACCTGCAACCTGGAATTCCCCTTGTGCCCAATCACCCATGATTTGACCACCTGCAGTGTCAGTAATCACCATGTTTGTTGCCAAGTTCCAATCTTGTACTTTAGATTTTCTAGCTAGCTCTCGAGCATTCGCGACTGATTTAAACGCACGTGTCCATTCAGGACCTGCAGCTACATCAGCATTTTTATTACCTGTGACTTCTAAAAATTTGTCAACTCCAACAACACCAAGTACGAGTGCACCGAATGCGATCGATTGTTGCCATCCTTGTTGACCCATTGCGAGAGGAACTATTCCATTTTTTTCTAATTCTGCAGATCCTGCCACAAACTCATCCCAATTAGTTGGAATTGCTAAACCAGCCTTTTCGAAAGCACCATGACTTACCCATAACCATTGTGCTGAATGAATGTTAACTGGAACACAATAAACACGTCCATCAACAGTACAGCTATCTAATAAAGAAACAGGATTTACAATGTCCCTCCAACCTTGCGCTTCTGCAATGTCAGTTAAATCTGTCATCAAACCAGCTTCAATAAGTTCTTGGGCTTGTCGGCCATGATTAAGTTGTGTTGCGCCCATTGGTTCACCACCAATAATCCTACTAATAATTGCAGGAATACTAGTTCCGCCACCACCAGCAATCGCACCATCTACCCAGTTATGTTCTGTTTTTGCATTAAATGCCTTTGCTAAAGTTGAAACAGCAGCAGCTTCGCCTCCAGATGTCCACCAATGCGTTACTTCTAAATCTTTTGCTGAAACAGATGTCGCAGCAAGACACGCCACTGAACATAGTAATTTTGTTATATTATTCATCTTAATCTCCCAATCTAAAACGTTGTAGTGATATCTGTAACGATTTAGATTTACATATCAAGTCTTTTTTCTAGTTATAATTAACAAATTATCTAAAAAAAATGATTTAAAGTATTTACAAAAATAAAATCTTAAACATTATATGCTTTATAATATTTGTCCGGAGAGTGGTTTACCCATTAAAAAATGCTAATAAAACCAACACTAAAAACAATTTCTGAATTAAGCGGATTAGCAATAACTACTGTATCTAGAGCATTAAGCAATGCACCTGACATAAGTATATCAACAAAAGAAAAAGTAAAAAAAATTGCTGATGAAATAGGTTACATTCCTGATCGCGCAGGAGTTAGACTACGAACTGGTCGTACAAATGTTATAAGCTTAATAATGTCCACAGACTCAGAAATTATGGATATGACAGGCCGGCTAATTTCTTCAATTGCACTTGGGCTACGAGGCACCCCATATCATTTAAATATGACCCATCACTTTCCTGGCGATGACCCGATGAAGCCAATTAAATATATAGTTGAGACAGGATCAGCAGATGCTTTAATTTTTAATCAAGTCCAACCAAATGACCCTAGAGTTCATTATTTGATAGAAAAAAAATTCCCGTTTACTATGCACGGAAGATCTTGCCCCAACGAAAAACAATCTTTTGTAGATTACGATAATGGAGAATTTGCAAAAATAGCCATTGAAAAGCTTGTTAAAAAAAACAGAAAGCATATTTTGATGATTACTCCACCTCAAAATCAATCTTATGGCTTAGAAATGGTTCAAAGCGCCAAGAATACAGCAGAAAAACATAATATCTCACTGATTATAGCGCCCATTATTACAAGTGATAGCAGCATCACGTTAATTAGTGACACCGTAAGTAAACAGATCATTAATAATAAAAAGATTGATGGTATACTAGTAGGGACACCTAAAGGTGCAATGGCAGCAGTTGCAGGTTTCGAAAAGTTAAATTTAACTATAGGTCAAGATATTGACATAGTGGCAAAAGATGCAGTTAACTTTCTTAAGCTTTTCAGAAATCAAATCATTGTTATAAATGAAAATGTAGAAATTGCTGGCAAAAAGTTAGCCGAAGCTGCGATACATGCAGCACAAAATCCAGATTCAGAACCCATTCAATACATTGATAGACCAGAAAGTGATTATACTAAGTTCAATTAAGATATTAACTATGTTTTTGGAATATATTCGGATGGATCTAGTTTTTTTGGCCTTTCAGATAAATCTAACTCTGCATGAATTGGTTTGGTAGTAGAAATTACTTTACCTGCTCGAATAACAAATAAACGGTTAGCTCTAAGCCTAATTGCATCTATCTTATCATTTGCTTGCAATATAACCATATCAGCTTTGCAACCTCTTTTAAGGCCATAACCCTCCAATCCCATTATATTTGCCGAATTTAACGTTACAGCATCAAAGCACCATTCCATATCTAATCTACTTGACAGCTGACCAACATGAAGACCCATATGTGCTACATCTAACATGTCAGCTTTTCCAAGCGAATACCACGGGTCCATAACGCAATCAGAACCAAATCCAACGTTTATCCCTGCATTTTTTAGTTCAGGCACTCGAGTTTGGCCACGCCTTTTAGGATAGCTGTCATGCCTTCCCTGAAGCATGATATTTATTAGCGGATTGGGAATTGCATGAATTTCAGCCTCAGCCATTAGCGGTATCAATTTTGAAACATAATAATTGTCCATTGAATGCATAGAAGTAAGGTGAGAGCCTGCAACTCTGCCATGAAGACCTAAACGCGATGTTTCAAATGCTAGCGTCTCAATATGACGACTTTGTGGATCGTCACTTTCATCACAATGCATGTCCACCATCAAACCTCTTTCAGCAGCTATTTCACATAAGAATTTTACAGAATCTGCTCCATCCTGCATGGTTCTTTCAAAATGTGGAATGCCGCCAACTACATTAACTCCCATATCTAAAGCATTGATTAAATTTACTTTTGCGTTTGGATCACGGAAAATCCCATCTTGGGGGAATGCAACCAACTGAAGTTCAATATATGGCGCTACCTTTCTTTGGACTTCTAGTAGAGCCTCAACTCCTTTCAAAGAATTATCGCAGATATCTACATGACTACGAATTGCTCCTATGCCCATTGAAACCGCTAAATCACAATACCTTAAAGCTCTATCAATAATTTGTTCTACATTTTGAATGGGCTTCAATTCACTCCATAAAGAAATTCCTTCTAATAAAGTGCCTGAAACATTCATCCGCGGCGTACCTAAAGATAAAGTTGCATCCATATGAAAATGAGGGTCCACAAAAGGAGGTGAAACTAGATGGCCCTGTGCATCGATTGTTTTTTTTGCATTAGCATTTATTCCTCTCTCTATAGAAATAATCACTCCATCCTTACAAGCAATATCAACACCAGTCTGATCATTAGATAAATTTGCATTCTTTATTATTAAATCAACATCCATTACCTTGCCCCCTTAAACCAAGGCTTTAATAAAGCCCTTGGGTATTCAGCTCTACGAGCAACAATAACCAAGGCTATTATAGAAAGTACATACGGAGCCATAAGAAATACCTGAGAAGGTAAAAATGCTCCAACTTCCGTTTGAAGTCTTACTTGAAACGCATCAAAAGCACCAAATAAAATAGCCCCTAAAAGTGCTTTTCCAGGGCGCCAGCTTGCGAAAATAACTAATGCTATGCATATCCAGCCTCGACCATTTACCATTCCAAAAAAGAATGAATCAAATGCAGACATAGTCAAGAAGGCGCCACCCAGAGCCATTATTGAAGAACCAACTATAATTGAGCCTATTCGAATTCCGTATACAGATAATCCCTGGGCATCAACTGCGTCAGGATTATCACCAACTGCTCTAATTGAAAGCCCTAATGGTGTTCGATTAAAAACCCACCAAACTAAACCTACCATTAGAATAGCTAGCCAAGTCATAGCAGTTTGTTGAGATAAAATAGGACCGATAAAAGGTAATTCAGATAAAAATGGGACATCAAAAGGTTGAAATGGTTCAATTTTAGGAGGGGATGATACTTTTGGTAATGCCGTACGATATGTAAAATAACTAACTGATGTAGCTAACATTGTTACACCAAGACCTGAAACATGTTGTGACAACCCAAGGGGAACCGTTAATATAGCGTGGATCAAACCAAAAAAACCTCCTATAAATATTGCTACCAATAATCCTGTCCAAAGGCTGAACCCAAACCAAACAGCCATCCATCCAGCCATTGCACCAGCAACAAAAATACCTTCTATACCTAAATTTAATACACCAGCCTTTTCACAAATCAACGCCCCAAGTACTCCGAATATAAGCGGAGTGGCTATACGCAAGGTTGCTGCCCAAAAACTCTCAGTTAGAAGAATCTGCAAGATATCCATCAAACATTTCCCTTATTTGTCCGGATAAATTTGTAGCGTGCAATAAATCCACCAATTAAAACGCATATTAAAGACAACGCTACAACTAAATCTGCAAGATAACTGGATACACCTATTGCCCTACTCATAGTATCAGCACCAACAAAGATTGAAGCGATAAATATTGCAGAAATAACTACTCCAATTGGGGACAATCCTGCCAACATCGCCACAACAATACCCGTATAACCAAAGCCTGGAGATAAATCTGTTGTGAGGTATCCCCTTAAACCTGCAACTTCACTCACTCCAGCAAGGCCTGCAATAGCTCCAGAAACAACTGCAGCACCCATAAATGTTCGTTTCACATTTATACCAGCATGAAGTGCTGCCGAAGGATTTTCACCTACTGCTCTGATTTTGAATCCCCAAATACTCTTTGATAAAAAAAGATGAACCAAACCAGCAGTTAGCAATGCAATAATTAAGCCCGCATGAATTCTCATCCTAGGTAGTAACTGAGGCAAGATACCATTATCAACAATTGGTTCAGATTGTGGCCAACCCATTCCCATTGGATCTTTTAATGGACCCTCCAACATCATTTGCAAAAAAATGATTACTATAAAATTTAATAGTAATGTTGTTACAACCTCATCTGCACCAAAACGTGTTTTAAGATAAGTTGGTGCCGCCATTCCAATTGCTCCACTTAATGCTCCAGCTAGAAGTATAATAGGAATTAAGATAAATGCTGGCGCATCTATTAAGCCAGTTCCAACAGCTACAGCAGCCATTGCTCCAAGATATAACTGCCCCTCTGCACCAATGTTCCAAAGCTTTGCCCGAAACGCAATTGTAGCAGCTAGGCCAGTAAAAATCAGAGGAGTCGCTCTTGTAAGCATCTCCGTAAATGCAAATGTTGATCCAAATATCCCATTTGCCATTTGCCTATATGCTTCAAAAATATTTGCACCCGCTAAAGTCAAAGGTATTGATGCTAATAAGATTGCTACAAAAGCTGAAATTATTGGTATGCCAATAGTCCACCATTTTGATGGCATTTCACGAGGCTCTATACGTATCATGCTTTTTCACCTGCCATCATTAATCCAATAGCCTCACGACTTACGTCAATGGCTTCGGTCAAAGAACCGTCATGTATAACCATTATTCTGTCGGATAATTCCAATATTTCATCTAAATCTTCCGAAATAAGTAAAATACCTGCTCCCCTCGTGCGCGCCTCCAATAAACGGCGAGCAACCTCATTGGCTGCACCTAAATCTAAACCTCTTGTAGGTTGATTTGCTAATATAAGATTTGGCATACATTCAAACACCCTAGCAAGTATCAATTTCTGAATATTTCCTCCAGACAACAATGCAGTATTTGCATCAATTCCTGGGCCTCTGATATCATATTTTTCAATCAGTTCTTCAGCATTTTTTTTAATACTTTTATTTTGTAAAAAACCCTTATTATTTACGTCTTTATCATGCAAACGCTCAATTATTAGATTTTCAGCTACTGACATTGCGCTGATTACACCATCATGATGTCGATCTTCAGGGATACGACCAACACCTAAAGATTGCATTTCTTTAGGTGAAAAATATTTTATATTTTTACCATCAATTAATAATTCACCACTATCAGGTTCAGCCAATCCAGAAATTAACTTTGCAAGCACAGATTGACCATTGCCTGAAACACCAGCAACTCCCACAATTTCATGCTTATGTATGGTTAAATTTGTCCTATTTAATGAAGTTCTTGTGCTATCCCCTTTTGATGATACCCCATTTAATTGCAAAACTGGGCTACCTATTTTCATTTTTTTTCTGGGATTTTCAATAGTCTCTTCCCCAACCATCATTCGCGCTATGACTCTTTCGTTCGCTTCCGATGTAGGTATCTCACCAACTTTTTTACCATGTCGCAAAACAGCAATTCTATTAGAAAATGCGAGAACTTCTCTCAATTTATGAGAAATAAAGATCACTGACAAACCATCTTTTGTCATAGCAGTAATATTTTCAAATAATGTATCTGCTTCTTGAGGAGTGAGAACAGCCGTTGGTTCATCAAGAACCAAAATTTTTACTTCTTGATAAAGGGCTTTAAGTATTTCCACACGCTGTCTTTCACCTACCGTTAATTTGCCAACTTCTTCATCTAGCGGCGCAGATAATCCAGTTCGGTTCATAATTTTAGTTATTTTGTCTCTTGCATTGCTTCTATTATGACGCCATGCCCAAATCTTTTCTGAACCTAATAATATATTTTCAAGAACTGAAAGATTTTCAGCTAAAGTAAAATGTTGATGAACCATGCCAATTCCAGCATCCAACGATGCTTGAGGATGCCCTAGTGTTAGTGGCTCCATCTGACCTTCGTAACTGAGTACATCTATTGAACCACTATCAGGAATATAATGACCAAATAGCATATTCATTAAGGTTGTTTTGCCAGCACCATTTTCACCCAATAAGGCGAGAACTTCACCGCGATACAAATCAATATTGACAGAGTTGTTTGCGACTACTGAACCAAATCTTTTTGATATATTTTCTAGGGATAATACGCGTGTATTTTTCATCATAATTTGTATATTGGCCGGCTATTTACCGGCCAATAGTTTTTTATTTTCCTGAAACAGGTGCATCGTCATTTATTACGACAGTATAACTACCATCCATGATAGCTGCTTCCTTTGCTTTAACTAAAGATACAATATCAGCGGGTACTAATGATTCATCTAATACTAGTGAACCTCCACCATATTCCATAAAGCTATATTGTCCGTAATCATCAGCAGTATATGTTCCATTTGATACTTCTCTGATAGCTGTATCAATTGTAGCTTCCATGTGCCAAATAGCAGATGCTAGGATTGTATTTGGATAATCTGCAGAGGTATCTATTACATTACCAATAGCTTTCAATCCTCTTTCTACTGCAGCATCTGAAACGCCAAATCTTTCTGCATACATAACATCGGCTCCAGCATCCATCATAGCAAATGAACTTTCTTTAGCTTTTGCAGGATCGTACCAACTATCAATAAAGTTAACCAAGAAAGAAACCTCTGAGTTTGTTTCCTTAGCGCCTTCCATGAAGGCATTCATTAATCGGTTAACTTCAGGAATTGCATATCCCCCAATCATACCAATAACATTACTCTCACTTGCTGCACCTGCTATCATACCTGAGAGGTACGCAGGTTCGTGTATGAAATTATCAAAAACAGAAAAATTGGGTGCTTCAGGCGCGAATGAAGACCCCATCAAAAATGCTGTCTCTGGATAGTCCGCAGCAACTTTACGAGCTGCTCTTTCTAATCCAAAAACTTCTCCAACAATTAAATTAACACCACTTTCTGCATATTCTCGCATAACACGCTCATAATCTGTGTTTGACACATTTTCAGAATAAACGTACTCAATATCCCCACGCTCTTTTGCGGCATCAAGTGCAATATGGATTCTGCTAATCCACTGCTGATCTACAGGTAAAGTAAAAATTCCAGCTACTTTTACATCATCCGCCATAGCTGATAACGGTGATATTGCAAAAGAAAGCATTGTTGCTCCAGCAATTAGAGCTCGTCTTGTAAATATGAGTGGCAGCTTCATACCATTTCCCCTTTTTTTGTTAAACACTTGCTTATCCATACATAATTTGACCAACCGGTCAAGATTTATGAGTAATGTAGAAAGCTAATGATCAATAAAGTACCAAAAAAAGATATAATAACTTAAATATTCATCATTTAATAAACATAGACATTTATCGAAGAATATAAGTTATTTGTATCTATTTACTAAATTTTCAAGACGCTCTTGTCGGCCAGATTTAGGTTCAGGATTGATATTTTCATTTAAGACTTTTGTATAAATGGTCTCAAGATCACTATTTAAAATTTCTTTACCACTTTGAGTGTCCCATCCAGAATATCGTTCGTCCCTCATTGCCTCTAGCTTACCATCATCTAGCATTTTGGCAGCTGCTTTTAAGCCTGCTGCACATACATCCATTGCCCCTACATGACTCAATATTAAATCTTCAGCATCCAAAGATTGCCGCCTAAGTTTAGCGTCAAAATTTGTGCCTCCATTTTTGAATCCACCAGCTTTTAAGACTTCGTAATAGGCTAATGTGATTTCGGGTATATTGTTAGGAAATTGGTCTGTATCCCATCCCGATTGATAATCATTCCGGTTCATATCTATAGAACCAAAAATACCCAACTCTCTTGCGAGTGCAAGCTCATGCTCAAATGAATGGCCTGCTAAGATTGCATGACCTTGTTCAATATTAACTTTAACCTCCCCTTCAAGATTAAAATCCTTCAAAAAACCATAAACTGTAGCGACATCATAATCATATTGATGCTTTGTGGGCTCTTGAGGCTTTGGCTCGATTAAGATGGTACCTTCAAAGCCAATCTTATACTTATAATCTACTACCATTTGTAGCATGCGGCCTGCTTGTTCACGTTCTCGGCCCATATGTGTGTTCAGTAGTGTTTCGTATCCTTCACGACCTCCCCAAAGAACATAATTTTTTCCTCCCAATCTATGTGTGGCATCAAGACATGATTTGATGGTTGCAGCACTAAATGCAAACACATCTGGATCAGGATTTGTAGCAGCCCCGGACATGTACCTTCTGTTGGAAAATAAATTTGCAGTTCCCCACAATAATTTCGTATTTGAATAGGTCATTTTTTCTGCAATGTAATCAATCATTTCATTAAGATTATCATTATTTTCAAAAAAATTAGTCCCTTCAGGCCTAACATCAGCATCGTGAAAACAGAAAAATGGAGCATCTAAAATATCAAACATTTCAAATGCAACGTCTGCTTTTAATTTTGCCATTTTCATATCATTCCCAAACCAAGGGCGATTAAAGGTTTGTCCACCAAATGGATCACCACCTTCGAAAGCAAATGAATGCCAATAAGCCACAGAAAACCTCAAGTGATCTTTTAATGGCTTTCCAAGAACGATTTCATCAGGGTTGTAATGGCGAAAACAAAAATCATTTTCTGATTCTTGACCTTCATACTTAATTTTAGGTATTTCGTTGAAAAAGTCAGTCATTACAATCCTCTATCCTATAGCTTTTAATACTTTATAAGTTTCACGATATGATTTTAAAGCAGATAGATAATCATCATGCAATGACATAACTGGTTCAATTATGTGTTTAATCTTGGGTGAAATAGCAACATCATATCGATTAATACCATAAGCTATCATACCGAGCCTTGCAGCGCCAAATGCACCTCCATAGTCACCGGCTACGGGAATACTTATTGGCAAACCTAGCGCTGTAGCAATTGCTTGGACCCAATATTCAGACTTTGCACCTCCGCCAACAGCTACTAATTGGTTTATCTTAGTCCCCGTCGAGCTCAGAGCGTCGAAGCAATCGCGAAAGGCAAATGCAACCCCTTCAATTACTGCACGGATCATTGCTTGACGATCTGCATTATGATCTAAATTTATAAACGAAGCACGAATTTGAGCATCATTATGTGGAGTTCTTTCTCCGCCTAAATATGGTAAAAATAAAGTCTTGGACGGCGCTTTCAATACACCAAGGTCATTTGTCATTTCTTGGGCAGATGAGTTTAGAACTTGACCAAACCAATTCATTGCATCCGTTGCCGCTAAAATTACACCCATCTGATGCCATGTATTAGGAAGCGCATGGCAAAATGTGTGAACTGCACTAGCTGCATCAGGTTGATATTCATCTGATGCGGCAAAAAGTACACCTGAGGTACCTAAACTTACAAACGCATCACCAGCCTTTACTACCCCAACCCCAATAGCACTTGCAGCATTATCTCCACCACCACCAGCAATTATTACCCCATGAGGCAAACCCCATTTAGATGCATGTGTTTTCTTTAATACACCTGATATCTCACAACCTTCAATTAACGTCGGCATTTGAGATCTATCAAGGTCAGTTTCAGCAAGTAATGCATCAGACCAATCACGTCTTTTTACATCCAGCCAGGAAGTCCCCGCAGCATCTGACATTTCAGCAACATATTCGCCACAAAGCCAAAGTCGAAGATAATCTTTTGGTAACAAGACTTTTGAAATTTTTTCAAAGATATTTGGTTCATGCTTACGTACCCAAGCCAGTTTAGGTGCAGTAAATCCAGGAAATACGATATTGCCAGTTAAATTTCGAAAAATAGTCTTTGAATCAAGATAAGATGCCTCTTCAGCAGATCTTGTATCATTCCATAATATGCATGGTCTTAACACATTATCATTTTTATCTAGCAATGTAGCCCCATGCATTTGTCCAGATAATCCAATTGCATTAACCTTTTTGAGATTAACTTTATTTGCAAGTGAAGCCATTACATTTTCTGTAGCATCAAGCCAATCTTGTGGATTTTGTTCAGACCAACCATTTTTTGGACGCATTAAGCTTAAAGAAACTGATGCTTCAGCACAAACATTTTGGGCATCGTCAATGACGATGCCCTTCAAATGAGATGTCCCTAGATCAAGACCTATAAACACATTTTAATCCTTATCTTTTGGGTTTTTTCCTAAAATAATCATTGAAAGAATATCATCTTCTGTAACGTTAGCAACATTTTCTGTTCCTACGAGCTTACCATTCTTCATAACACTAGCCCTATCACATAACTTCATTACATTATGAATGTCGTGTTCAATGAGGAATATCCCAAGGCCTTGTTTCTTTAGCTCTTGAATTAATTCAGCAACCATTTCAGATTCTTGTGGCCCTAAAGCAGCAGTTGGTTCATCCATTATTAATATTTTAGCATCAAAATAAACTGCACGAGCGATTGCCACTGACTGTCTTTGGCCACCAGATAAAGCGGATACTGGAACATCAAACTTCTTAAAATTTGGGTTTAATCTTGCCATAATTTTTCTAGTTTCAGCTTCCATTGTACTCTCGTCTAAGAAGCCAGATTTAGTTATGATCTCTCTTCCTAGAAAGAGATTAGAAGCTGCATCTAAGTTATCAGCCAATGCTAGAGTTTGATAAATTGTTTCAATATTATGGTCACGTGCATCACGCGGGTTATTTATGATAACTTTTTCACCATTTATAAATATTTCACCTGCTTCAGCATTATAGGCACCAGATAAGCATTTAATTAATGTAGATTTTCCCGCACCGTTATGGCCAAGCAAACCAACAACCTCACCTGGATGCAAATCAACGCTAACTTTATCTACGGCTTTAATTCCACCAAAAGAAATTGAAATATCTTTTAACTCAACTAGAGGAGTACCTTTATTTGTCATTTTCTATCTCCTCACTTTTTAACACGTTTATTATATACAATGTCTAGATATACGGCGAAAACTAGAACCATACCTACAACTATGCGTTGGATCGCACTATCAAATCCGATCAAAACCATTCCAGATTGTAGGCTTTGCATAACTAAAGCTCCCAATATTGCACCATAAATTTTCCCGACACCACCAGCCAAAGATGTTCCACCAATAACTGCTGCAGCAATAACATAAAGTTCATCAAGAATTCCAAGTGCGTTAGTTGCAGAATTAAGTCTAGCCGAGGCTATTACTGATGCAATTGCAGTTAACATACCCATTAATGCAAAAACTTTCATGGTAACCCACTTAGTATCGATGCCAGCGAGTGACGCCGCTTCAGGATTTCCACCAATGGCGAATACGTAACGGCCAAAACGTGTTCTTGTCATTAGAATAGTCATTCCAATACCTACTGCAGCTAGAATTAAAACAGGTATTGCAAAGCCATGACTTATAAACGATCCCTCTAAATCTTGTCCAATTCGAGCGCCATACTGTCTGACAATTCCTTTGGGCCATGGATAGGAGTTAACTAAGAGTACGGAACCAATAATAGTAGCCCACCCCACCAAGGCTAACATTACTTCAGCCCACATCGGACGCAAATGAAAGTCATGCTTTATACGTGATTGACGGCCAGAATAAAGAATATAAGCAACACCTAGGCAAGCAACTATACCAATAACCCAGCTTAATGTTGCACCGACTGCGCCGTAAGGGCCTCCACCAAGAAGTGCAAAAGTTGGATCAACAGGTGAAATTGTTCTGCCTCCTCCTGACAAGAAAGCCATACCACGCCAAACCATTAATCCGCCGAGCGTTACAATAAAAGCAGGTATTTCTCTATATGCAATTAACCAACCATGAAGAGCACCAATAAGTGTGCCAAAGATAAGTCCAAAAACAACTGCAATCATCCATATTGACCAATGACCAAGACCCACGAATTGTGGCAAATATTCCACTTGTAAAAGCCCCATTGCCATTGCGATGACGCCAATCATCGAGCCTACTGATAAATCAATATTTCTGGTAACAATAACAAGTACCATACCAGTTGCCATAATACCTATTGATGAAGTTTGAACTGATAAGTTCCATAAGTTTCGAGGAGTCAAAAATGCTCCGAAGTTATTAAATATTACACCATAAAAATGAAACCCAAACCATATTAGGGCTAATGCACCTAGCATTCCTAATAAACGTGGATCAATTTCTGTTGAGGCTATAAAACGCGAGATTAAACTTTCTTGTTTATCATTAGCGTTATCAGATGAGGTAGTATCGTTCATGGGTAAATCCAGCACGTTTGGGGGTTAATTTTGGAGCAATAATTAATACATAATTTTATATTAAACAATTTTAGCTCAACAAGAAATAACCATAATTCAAAAAAAAAAGCTTGGCGCCAATCAAATCGAGATTAGCGCCAAGCCGTTAGACTAATTAACAGCCATTAACGCCGTCAACAGCGCCTGCACAAGCTTGTGCTTTGCTGATGTGGCCACCGTCGATTGCTACGCTTAAGTTGTCACGTGTCAACGGAGTTGGCTCCATTAAGATTGCGTTAATTGCAATACCTTTTTCACCGCCATCAAAGATTGAAGCACCTTCAATGTCAGACATTGCTGTACCGTCAGCTAATGCAGATGCGATCTCACCAGCTGCTTTACCTAAGTTACGTGCATCTTTCCAAACAGAAACTGTTTGTGATCCACGTGCAACACGGTTGATAGCTGCTAAATCACCATCTTGTCCACCAACTGGGATAACAAGACCTTGTGCAGATAGAGCAGCAACAACACCGCCAGCCATGCCGTCATTCTCAGAAAGAACAGCATCAACGTTGTTATTGTTTGCAGTTAGGATTTGCTCCATGTTTTTCTGTGCATTTTCTGGCTTCCAGCTATCAGTGAATGATTCACCAACAATTTTAATTTTACCAGATTCTACATCTCCACCGATTACTTCCATCATACCTTGTAATAGGAACATCGCATTAGGATCACCTGCATCACCTTTAATGATTGCATAGTTACCTGTAGGCTGAACTGCTTTAACTGATTTTGCAATTATACGGCCAACACCTACATTATCAAATGTTAGGTAAAAAGTACGCGCATCTTCGATAAGACGGTCATAACCAACTACAGGAATACCTTCGTTTGCAGCAGCTTCAATTGCTGGTGCAATAGCATCTTTGTCCCATGCATTAATAATCAAAGCGTCTACGCCTTGAGTAATCAAAGCTTCAATATCAGTAAGCTGTTTTGCAGATGATGACTCAGCATCAGCAGATACATATGTGTTACCTTCTGCTTCAATTGCTGCAACCATTGCTGCTTCGTCTATCTTCCAACGCTCCTCTTGGAAACTTGCCCAAGATACGCCGATTGATTTGCCTTCAGCGAATACTGAAGAGCCTGAAAATCCTGCAGCAACGACAGCAGCTGCTAAAATTAACTTATTCATTATATTTCTCCCAAAAAAATTTTTTTGATGCTCTAATAGAGCTGTAACCTATTAAAGCCACCAATACATACTGCTTGAATTAATTCAGTTGTCAAACTAAATCTTTCAATTTTATACAAAAATGCACCAATTTGTATCGATTTAGTTATAATTTAGTATTTTAACTTTGTAATATTCATTGACAATAATAAATTTTTACCAATATTTAATTCAGGGAGTGAATTAATGTCAGTAAAAATCATAGAAAATAGTTCAGGGACGATTCGTCCCTCAGAGGGTTATGGTCCAATACTTCGACCAACAGCCCGAGAAACATATTCATTACGTCAACAAATTTTTGAACTGGTTCGAGCATCAGGTAGAATTGCTAGAGCAAAAATAGCACGGACATTAAACATCAGCCCAGGATCAGTAACAGCACTGACTGCAGAATTAATATCAGATGGGTTTTTACGAGAAGTCGAAGAAATATCTAGAGAAATAAGTCGCGGTCGGCCACCTGTTGCACTCGAACTAGTTCCAGATGCACTTTATGTAATAGGTGTAAAACTTTCAGATGAAGTACACACAGCAACCTTAACCGATTTTGGTGGTAATGCATTAGCAAGTGCTTCACAAATCACAAACGCAGATAAAAAAACTGCAAATCAACTGTTATTAGAAACTGAAGTACTAATTAAAAAAGTTTGTGAAAGCGCTAAATTACCTCAAAAATCAATATCTGCAATTGGAGTAGGTATTTCAGGCATTGTAAATTACACAACGGGTGTTGTTTCATGGTCACCACTTCTTGAAGATTTAGACACGCCTCTAGGCAATATATTTTCTACACACTTTGAAACACCTGTTTGTATAGATAATGATGCAAATGTTTTAACACTCGCTGAACTTTGGTTTGGAGCAGGCAGGGCATTAAGCAATTTTGCAGTCATAACTATTGAACATGGCGTTGGAATGGGCTTTGTAAGTGATAATAGGCTTTTTCGGGGCGCACATAGTATGGGTCTAGAATTAGGCCACAGCAAAGTTCATCTTGATGGTGCATTATGTCGGTGTGGGCAACGTGGGTGTCTTGAAGCCTATCTTGCAGATTACGCATTGGCACGAGAAGCATCGACAGCGCTCATAACACCTCCAACCAAACGACAAAACTTGAATGACTATCTTAAAGATTTATACGAAATGGCAAAGCTAGGCGATCAAGCGAGCCTTAAGATATTTAAGCGTGCTGGAAGATATCTAGCTGTGGCAATTTCCAATGTAATACATTTATTTGATCCAAAATTAATCATTTTGTCTGGAAAACCAATGCAATATGAATTTTTATATGATGAAGAAATGCAAACAGAGATGAGATCCCTTGCATTGTATAAAAGTCGTTATGACACCCAAATTGAGATTCAGTCATGGGGCAGTATGGTTTGGGCACGCGGAGCAACAGCACTTGCACTCACTGAATTAACAAAAACTGTTGTAGTTGAAGGACACTAAAATTTGAAAACTACTTTCATATTAACCTTTTTAATCTCCTCACAAGTGCATGCTGTTCCACTTTTTGAAGATCTATCAAATAATTTACCTCAACATAGTTATTCAGGTGAATGGAACCATTTTGTTGGTGGAGGTGTTGCAGTTATGGATTGTAATAACGATGCCTTACCTGATATTTTTGCAGCTGGAGGAACTTCACCATCAAAGCTTTTTGTAAATGAAGCCAATTTCAAATTTAGTCAAAAACATATTCCAGAAATCACAGGATCTACTGGGGCCTACCCCATTGATATAAATGCAGATGGATACATGGACCTCTTTGTCCTTCAATTAGGACCAAACATACTTCTTAAAGGCGGTCCTGATTGTAGTTTTTCTGATGCTACTGAAGAATTTAATATTCCTGATACATCTCAATGGTCAACTGCATTTACTGCCTGGTGGCAAAATGATGGGTTACCATTCATGGCTGTAGGAAATTATGTTGATTTGAATGACCCAAAGGGGCCATTTTTTGCTTGTGATACTCACCAAATATTAGAACCAAAGGGTAATATTTATAAATCTAATAAACTTGAGCCAGGTTTTTGTTCACTGTCGATGCTCACGGCAAAAGATGCCAGTGGAGAAATGAGGTTAAGGATATCAAATGATCGGCAATATTATGTGCGGAATGGTTATGAGCAAATGTGGGATTTATCCGATCAACGCTTCTTAACAGAGGCAGATGGATGGGATAAATTTTCAATCTGGGGCATGGGAATTGCAAGTCGAGATATAACAGGTGACGGAAGAGATGAAGTCGTACTCACATCAATGGGGGACCAGTTATTAAGATTAGCAAATTCTGACGGCACATATAAAAATGCACCATTTGAAATAGGAACATATGCGCATAAACCATATTTTGGCGATGATGGTCGGCCTTCAACTGGATGGCACGCACAATTTAGTGATATTAACAATGATGGACTGGCAGATCTTTTTATAGCCAAAGGGAATGTCGATCAAATGCCCTCTAATGCAATTAAAGACCCTAATAACTTATTAATTCAGCAAACAAATGGGTTATTTCAAGAAGTTGGCTTAGAAGCTGGGATAGCAAGTCTTGAAAGAGGTCGTGGTGCAGCTTTAGCTGACTTTGACCTTGATGGTCGAATTGATATCTTAGTAATGAATAGACGTGCTCCAATGGAAATTTACCGAAACGTTACAAAAAATACAGGCAATTGGTTAGCTATTCAATTGGTCCAGAAAGGTGGAAATATAAACGCCATTGGCTCTAGGATAACTATAGGGAAAGATAGTCAGCAGGTCACAATTGGTGGGGGTCATGCGGGCGGCCAAGCATTACCTATTCACTTTGGATTAGGAGATGCAAAAACTGCAATCATTAATATCGAGTGGCCAGATGGCTCATTAACTGAACACAAAACAAATACAAATCAAATTTTAAAAATTCGTCATTGAGGGTTAGGAATTTCAAGACCACTTGGTACAGTTTCTGGAATGCCTAATCGTCCCTTTTGAGCTTTTATATCTGTCAAAGTTCCTAAAAAAGCTAGGAGATCCGTAACTTCGCCATCTGAGATTATTACCGGTTTTATGGTTATTGAGTCTGCTATAGCTTTCACTTCATTCGCATTATCCATAATTTTCCAATCATTAGCATCATACTTTGTTAAAGTAACATTCGATTTATCATAATTAGATAAAGCTAAATAAGGATTTAAGTGCGCATATACGAATGCTTCTAGATTGCTGTAAGCACCCGCATGTCCCCATGGACCAGTCAATTCAACATTTCGTAAAGATGGAGTTCGAAATGCGTATTTATCTTTAATATTTCCTGTTACACGGAAGCGACCTAAGTCACGTGAATGACTTTGAAATCTCGCTGCTTTTCCTGGACCAACTTGGGGTTGACCAGTTGCGTGAAATTGATGATCAGTAAATAGTGCACCAGCATGGCAACTGGAACAATTCGCTTTACCATAAAATAATTCCATACCCTTTTCTTGGGAAATGGCTAAATCCAATCTACCTTGTAAAAAATCATCAAATGGTGATGTATCAGATCTCCATTCAAATTCCATAAAAGCTGCAACAGCATTTGAGATATCAGTGAATTTAATATCTTGTGCTGTTTCAATATGATCATAAGTATCAATGAAAAAATCAGAATACTCAGGAATTGCTTGTACTCTTTTAGATATCAAATCCCAAGCTCCACCTTTTCCAGTAAGTGTACCTCGTCTAACTGCCTCAGAGATTTCGTTTTCTGAATAATGACCGGCCATTTCATCTGCAGATAGAACTGGAAACATCGTCTGAGCAGATATAATTGAACTAAAACCTTCAACCATTTCTTCTTCTAGTGGAGTACGCAATCCGGAAGGACGTGACAAATCAACTTGGACTCTTCCATCATGGAATAAAGTCTTAAATTGTTTTGCACCCAAATTAAATAATGGTTGAGCATTTCGAGGCACTCTTTGCTCAGGGAGATTTTCGTAGTCTATAATTCGTTTACTTCCTAGACCCTTACCACCATCTCCAAGAGATAAAGATAATCCATCACCCGTACCTAAACTTGGGTGGTGGCAAGTGGCACATGCAACTTCTTTGTTTCCAGATAAAATTGGATCATAAAATAAAAGTTGCCCCAACTTGGCCTCATTCTCATCAACAGATCTGTAATCACTGTCCTTTAAAGGCAATGGCAATTTATTTGCTGATGCATCTAAACTTATTAAGATGAAGGTAAAAGTTAAGAGAAAGCGCATATTTATAATTCCATTCAAATTTATATACTATAAAATTCCAGAGATAGAAAACATGGCTCAGTTATATGTGCAAGCTGTTTTGTTTGAATAGTACAAATAATATGCAAATATAGTACATATTCTATCTATCAGCCATGACCCAATAAATTAAACTGCATTTTTCAATAATTTATTTACCTCTTTTTGGTAAGGAGTTGCACCCTCAGGAAGATCTGGAACAATAACAGCATCTTCATATTTCAATTGCTTTATTAATACCGGGATTAATCGTTTATATGCATTAAAAATTGATGTTTCAGGTTTAGGTACATCGTGCTTTATTAGTTCATGCAATTTTGGAAGATTATAATAAGGTACCATTGTAAACATATGATGCTCTAAATGATAATTCATATTTAAATAAATAAAGCGGCTAATTGGATTCATCAGCACAGTTCGCGTATTTAAACGATGATCCGACACATTTTCAGCTAGACCTAGATGCTGCAGCACCCCTGTCAAAACATGATGCCAAGCTCCATAAAGTCTTGGCAAACCAACAACCATGAGGGGTAATATTGAATTCAAATTTAAGCACAGTAAAATAATAGATAAATATAATAGCAACCATATTCGGGCAATTAAAAAAACTTTAGCATAATCTTTTGTTCTTACATATGTAGCCTCTTCATCATTTATACGACCACTGGCGTGCAAAAAAATTCTTTTAAATGCGTCAATGACATCAATTATCCCAAAAAGATTTAAAATAATTCTTCCTAGATCCGGTGGACGCATAGCTACAATTTCAGGATCACGCCCCACAATTATTGTATCAGTGTGGTGTCTTACATGACTTGACCGCCAAGTGATTGGGTTTCTCATCATCATGAAACATGAAATTTGATAAACAAATTCATTCAACCATAAAGTTTTAAAAGCTGTTCTATGGCCACATTCATGCCACCTGGCATCAGCAGCAGATCCATACATCACTCCATAGATCAACCAAAAAGGAACTGATAATAAAGAGGGAGAAAACATAATAGCTAGAAACGCAGAAATAAACATTACTCCAAGCCAAATAAGAGTGTCTCTCAAAGCTAATTTATCTGACTTTTCCATCAGCAATCGGATATCTTTGGCATCAATCTCTGGGCGAAACCATCTCACATTCTTCACGTTTTCGTGATCATTATCTCCTATAAGCGTATATCTTTTTTTCATTTCTAGCTTAAAATCGGCAATAATTTGATGGAGTTGTCGGAAAGTATCTAGTAATCATTTGATACATTTCTGGATGTTTTTTCTTAATATACTCTCTTGAATGATAAGAATCCTTGAACCTCTTACCACCATCCATCATATACCCTTCAACTGCAATTGCCCAAACTTCTCCTGCAGGCATTTGTCTAGAAGCAATATTTCTTCTGTAAGCTTGGTCTATTAAATCCGGTAACCTTTCATAAAAGTATAGATCGTTAGTGCTCTCAAATATTATGTGTTGCATTGAATGAGCCCATTCATGAAACAAAGGGTTT
Organism: Rhodobacteraceae bacterium Water-Bin34; assembly: GCA_900197625.1. Classification (GTDB taxonomy): domain Bacteria; phylum Pseudomonadota; class Alphaproteobacteria; order Rhodobacterales; family Rhodobacteraceae; genus Amylibacter. The sequence continues at coordinate 39,022 of FZLS01000014.1, forward strand.
CCACCAATTTCTTTATTACCTGGATAGCAAAGCCAATCAGAGTTTACAGTCATAGTGGCATCTGTTTCACTCATCGCGAAACCTCCATCTTCACAAAAAGTGTCAAACTCTGGCAATGTGCATGTATTTTTTCTAAACAATGAAATACGCATTTTATTTTCTTGAAATAAGTAGTGCAAATCAGGCCGAGCAGAAAGTTGGTATTTGAGCATTGCCCGAGCAGAAAGCATAGCTTTATCACTTATGTTTTTGCCACCAACAATCATTACCCCTGATGTTGAAATATATTTTTTATAATACTCTAAGCCACTTAATTTAGGTGCATCAATTACATTATTTCCAGTTTCGATATATGGAAACTCATCCCATAAAATCGCATTTCCTTCTTGTATCCAGCGCTTATTGAAACCTTCTAAGGAGTATAACAATTCCAATATTGCTAATGTATAAGCCCTTTGCCCTCTTCCAGTAAGCTCCAGAGAACATTGAATCTTTTCTAGTTTAATTAATTTATTTTTTTGATTTTGATCTAAATCAACTGGTTTAAAATTTTTTGTAAATTCTTTAGAGTTTTCATACATCCAATATAAAAAGGGCCCATAAGCTGTATCTCTATAATTTGGAAAATATTTTTCATTAGAAAATGTATCATCATATATATCTAACATTTCATCTATGTATTCATTTTGCCTAATGGCCGTTGCATCATCTACAAATGAGCAATCTTCAGACGAATCCTTTTGAAAGTTCACTAAATCAATAATTTCATTATCATCTAAATTCCCATCATAAACTCTGCCATTTGAATTATAAAAATTTATTAAAGCACGTTCGGTTTTATTGCCAAATGCACCATCAATAGGTCCTGGATTAAAACCTAACTCCGTTAGCAATCTCTGAGCCTTTTGAACGTCATTTGCTATAGCTGGAAATCCAGCGCAAATAAGTAATGATATAAAGAAAATATTTTTACAAATTTTTCTTATCCACATGATTGAATAGTTTATCATAAAACTTTAGCTCCATAATAAGATCTTTAACTTATTAGGAATATAATCGATAAATATGGCTATTTGCAAATAATCGTAGAGATTTAAAACCATAAAAAGTCTGAAACACTGATATGATCAATTTACAAATAATCAATTTTAAAATTAACATTTTATGTTTTTTAGAACCTTATAATGTGCTCTTATATCTTAAAAAGGGTTTCCTATGTTAACCAATCATGACTTAGTTCAATTAACTAAATTTCGCAGAGAACTTCATCAATATCCCGAGCTTTCTGGAAAAGAAATAAAAACTGCTCAAAAGATTTTATACGCTTTAAAAGATATGAAGCCTTCAAAAATTATCGATAAAATGGGTGGGCATGGATTAGCTGCAATATTTGATAGTCAAGAGAAAGGCCCTACTCTGCTATTCCGAGCTGAGTTAGATGCCTTACCTATTCAAGAAAAAAACAATATACCTTGGGCCTCCAACTTGCCCGGAGTAAGTCACACTTGTGGTCATGATGGCCATATGACAATGCTTTTAGCTTTGGGTAGAATAATTTCACGCAACCCAATAAAATGTGGTAAAGTCGTATTAATGTTTCAACCATCAGAAGAAAATGGTCAGGGAGCAAGAGCGGTTGTATCTGACTCGCGGTATAAACAAATTAAGCCTGATTTAGCATTTGCAATTCATATAGAACCAGGGCGACCATTTGGTTATGTCTCTACACGCCCTGGCTTGATAAATTGTGCATCTCTTGGATTAAAGGTTACCCTTAATGGTAAAACTGCCCATGCAGCTGATCCAAGTGACGGAATATCACCTTCCCTTGCAGTTGCAGAATTTATACAAAAAATATCCGAATTTAATCATGGTAACGAACTAAATAATAATTTTAGATTGACTACTATTACACATGTTCAAATCGGCGAGCAATCATTTGGGATATCTCCTGGAGACGCTTCAATATTTGTTACTCTTCGAACATCAAATGATGATAGTTTATCCCAACTTGATAAAGATGTGCGTGGATTAGTATCAAATATTTCTACACAATTTAAACTAACCTTTGATTTTGAAATCTTTGACCATTTTGCAGCGTCAATTAATGATAAAGAAGCACATGATATTGCGGTTAATGCCATGAAGTCTTTAAATATAAATTATGGGAGTATTGGTGTGCCTATGCGTGCATCTGAAGATTTTGGTATATTTGGCAAGCAATCAAAAGCAGCAATGTTATGCCTTGGTCCTGGGGAGGATTATGCAGCGCTTCACAACCCTAACTATGATTTTAATGATGACCTCATTCCAGTAGGAACAGGTATCTTTGAACGTATAACGAGGGATTTACTTGGAACTTATTAAAAGAATTTGGCAATAATGATAAAAAGCGACAGATTAGCATAAATTAATAATTTTACATTTAATATCTGCCTTGTTCCCGGAAGAAATGTATTTTAAACGAAACAAATGAAATTAAAAAATCCTTTCCGAAAAAAACGTAAGTCAGTCTCAATTGTAACCCTTAATGGTATGATAGCAACTGGCCGTGGCTTAAATGATGCAGGTCTTGCACCAGCACTAGAAAAAGCATTTTCCAAAAAGCCTGATGCTGTAGCACTGGTCATAAATTCACCAGGAGGCAGTCCAGTTCAATCCTCGCTTATTGGTGCAAGAATTAGGAGACTAGCAGACGAAAAAGATATCCCAGTATATGCATTTGTTGAAGATTTAGCTGCATCAGGTGGTTATTGGTTAGCAGCAAGTGCAGATGAAATTTATATTGATTCTTCCTCAGTTGTTGGTTCAATTGGGGTAATTTCAACTGGCTTTGGTCTTGATCAATTAATCAATAAGCATGGTATCGAGCGAAGAGTTCATACTGCAGGAAACTCAAAATCTATGCTTGATCCATTTCAACCTCAAAAGGATGAAGATATTAAACGTCTTAAAAAACTGTTAGAAGACGTTCATCAAAACTTCAAAGACCATATTTCTTCACGCCGTGGATCAAAACTAGCAGACAGGGATTTATTTACCGGTGAGATTTGGGTTGGCCAAAGAGCTATTGATGATGGTTTAGTAGATGGTATTGGTCATGTAGTACCATTTTTTAAAGAAAAGTTTGGAGATAAGGTAAGCTTCAAAAATTTTGGACAAAAAAAATCAATTCTTTCACGTTTTGGCACAAAAATTTATGGTGATATTGGCCATAGCATTGAAGAGCGTGCTGCTTTTGCACGCTTTGGAATGTAAAAATAAATTACTAATGCCCAAGAAAATAATTCACATTGCAAAGAAGGGATTAACTTAATACCTTTTGCTACCAAACGTTTGTGTCAAAATTAAAAAAAATGATTACTTCATCGATTGATGTTAAAAACAAAATTAAAGACGCATAAATGACCTAAAACCAATTCTAAAATACTATTAACCATTCCATATTGAACATATAAATAAGATACTAGGCAATTGAGCATTACTATAAATCAACCTATATGCTGCCATAATGCATAATGTCTTTTCCTAATTTATGGTATAAAATGAATTAGGGTTCACTTCAAAGCAACCACTCTCCTCGAAGCTTGTTGATATTGAATACGATCTTGCATGCGATACCAGGAAACAACAGCAGGTAAGAACCAAGGTCTTCCATAGTAGAGAGGCCGCGTTGGAAAAGGCAGGTCATCAAATGCTGTTTTACCTTCTTGTATACCTAAGACTTTTTGTCCAAGTCGCATTCCTAGGTAGCTCGCCATTGAAACACCAGAACCACAATATCCCATTGAGTAATATATCCCGTTGTATTGACCAGTATGAGCCATTTCATCGAATGTATAAGCAACTGTCCCAGTCCAGGAATGTGAAATTTTAGTTCCCTTTAATTGAGGAAAAATTCGGAACATATCTTTTAATAATTTTGGACCGCTTATCAATGGGTTAGTTTCCGTTGCTGAGACACGCCCACCAAATAAAATACGTTTGCGATCTGGTGATGTTCGATAATAATATATCACTTTGCATGTATCACTAACAATTCTATTCGTTGGAAATAGTTCTTTTACCATAACCGGATCTAATTCTTCAGTAGCAATAATGTAACTTCCTATGGGGATTACTCTTTTTTGTAACCAAGGTAATAAATTAGTCGTATAACCATTGGTTGCAATTACTACATCGCGAGCTTTCACTTTACCTTTTTGTGTTTTAATTACAAAACCATCTGATTTTTTTTCAATATCCAATACAGAACATTGACCAATTACATCAACTCCAGCTTCGATAACTTTTTGCAAAAGTCCTCTATGATATTTGCCTGGATCAACCGAAGCATGTTGCGGGAATATAACACCACCATGATAAACATCTGAACCGAGCTCTGTTAGTTGTTCATTTTTTGATACCGTGTAAGCCTCGATCCCCTCTGATCGATTAATTTTTTCTGCGTCTCTTGCAATTAATTCATAATGTTTCTGAGTGTGTGCTGCGTGGTATCGGCCAACTCTTGAAAAACTGCAATCGATCTTTTCAGATTTAATAAGGTCTTCAATCCATTTAAGGGCATGCTCACCTTCTTGTCTTATAGCAAGACCTTTTTTAGCACCAAACTTTGCTGAAAGTTTTTCTAATGATGGCTTCACACTGGTACTTATTTGGCCTCCATTTTTTGTGCTACAGCCTTGCCCAGGCACTCCAGATTCGAAAACTACAGTAGATCGACCTCCTCTTATTGTTTGGAGCGCTGCATTCAGGCCGGTATATCCAGATCCAACTATTGCTACATCTACCTTTCGTGAAGGCAGACTAGTAAAATCATTAAATTCAGGCAATCCTTCTAACCAGTAAGATGTTTTTTTACGATTATGGCACCAGACTGTTTTATCAAAGTGTTCTTTTTTATTCATAGTGTTATAAACCACCGCATCTCAAAGGCATCATTGATTATTATTTATAGAAATTAATTGAAATACTAGAAAAAGTAATTCATTTAAGCAAACAAAAATAAACGTTGTAACACAATGATAATGTTAAGATTTATAGAATATTTGCAGAGCATTCTGATGATCTAACAACTAAAATAGGCCTTTGAGAATTTATTACTTGATAGCTTACCGCTGATAAAACTTCCGCTAATGAATATTATCATTCTCAGGTTAAGAATATAAATGGAAGCAACATAAGAGATCTTGGCACTGGTTATTTCTTGGTCTTAACCACTTTATTTATGGGCCATTGGATAATCCATGAACACATAAAAAAATTATACATTTTGTAATCTTAAATATAAAAAATTGCACGTAATTACTAAAAACCTAAAGCATGATTGACATTTTTTTTACTACAATTACGGTTAATTTATTAGAATTAAGTTTGACACCCTATCTCGAACATTTCACGGGAAGGAGAGTAATTGCATCAATATGATTATATTGTAGTAGGAGCTGGATCTGCTGGATCCGCGCTAGCAAACAGGCTATCTGAAAGTGGTAAATTTACGGTTTGTTTGCTTGAAGCAGGTGGTTCAGATAAAAAGTTTTGGGTTCAAATGCCATTGGGTTATGGAAAAGTGTTTCATGATCCTTCAGTTAATTGGCGATATATGACTGAACCAGAACCCAACCTTGATAATCAATCTATCTATTGGCCTCGAGGTAAGGTCTTAGGAGGATCAAGTTCAATAAATGCAATGGTATGGGTTCGTGGGCATAAACGTGACTACGAAGAATGGAATTCTGTCGCTCCAGGATGGGGTTGGGATAATATTAAAAAGATATTTAATAGGATCGAAAATTGGGATGGAACATCAAATATCTCACGAGGCACAAATGGCCCACAATCAGTTCACGATGTATCTTCAGATGTACACCCATTAACCATTTCTTATTTAAAGGCTGCTTCTCAGGTAGGTATAAAGACTAATGCTGACTATAATGGGCCAAATATGGAGGGTGCAACTTGTTATCAGATATCTACAAAAGGTGGTATCCGCGCTTCAGCAGCTAGAAGTTATCTTTGGCCATTAGGAAAGCGTCGTAATTTAAATATTCAACAAAAGGCACATGTTACACGTATTATTTTTGAAGGTAAGCGAGCTGTAGGTGTCGAATATATTCAAAAAGGTCAAACTAAAACAGTTCATGCAAGAGCTGAGGTAATACTTTCGGGCGGAGCAATAAATTCACCACAACTTCTCCAATTATCAGGTATCGGCCCAGGTAAACTTTTGCAAAGTCACAATATTGATATTGTTCATGTATCTCATCACGTTGGTAAAAATTTACAAGATCACCTAGGGAGTGACATTTATTACCGCGCACGTGTACCAACGCTAAATCAAGAGCTAAACCCTATGTTTGGAAAACTGCAAGCCGGGTTAAAATATATTTTAACACGTAAAGGTCCATTATCATTAAGCTTAAATCAAGGTGGCGGCTTTATTCAACTTGATCCCAATGCAACAGGTCCTGATCTACAGCTTTACTTTTCTCCAGTAAGTTATACTCGCGCACCGGCTGGAGTGAGGCCGTTGATGAATCCTGACCCCTTTCCTGGTTTCTTAATGGGTTTTAACCCATGTAAACCAACGAGTTTTGGCAATATACAAATAAGTTCAACCGATCCAATGCTTCCACCAAAAATATACTCCAATTATCTTGATACAGAATATGACAAAAAAATGATGATTGAAGGCATTCGTTTAATTCGCCGTATATCAAATGCTCCAGCACTTAAATCAATCATCAAGGATGAACTAGCGCCTGGAAGCGACATCAAGAGTGAAACCGATATAGCTAAATATATCCGTCAAAAAGCATGGTCAGTATTTCACCCTTGTTCCACCTGTAGAATGGGAAATAATCCAAATATTTCTGTCGTAGATCCAAAACTTCGTGTCTATGGCGTAGATAATCTTCGAGTAGTAGATGCATCTATTTTTCCTACTATTCCTACTGGAAATATTAATGCACCCTCAATTATGGTTGGAGAATATGCTTCAGACATTATTCTCCAAGATGCAAGAAACCGAAAGGGCCTGTAATGCAATTAAAAACAATTGAAACTTTCACCAATCAAGATGTTGGCTTTGTTCGCGTTACAGCAGAAGATGGCAGTCAAGGATGGGGACAAGTTTCCACATATCACTCTGACATTACATGTCAGGTATTACACCGTCAGGTTGCACCTTGGACATTAGGGCAAGATACGAACGATTTAGATAATCTTTTAGACGTTGTTGCGGAGCGAGAGCATAAGTTTCCTGGCTCCTATCTTCGCCGGGCTATGGGTGGTCTTGATACAGCAATCTGGGATATGCGAGGTAGAAAATTAGGAAAACCAGTAGTTGAACTTTTAGGTGGAACACCAGGCCCAGTCCGTGCCTATGCTTCATCAATGAAACGAGATATAACTCCCAAGGCTGAAGCAGATCGCCTGAAGATACTGCGCGACACAAAAGGCTTTGACGCATTTAAGGTTCGCGCCGGTGCTGAAGTTGGCCGAAATCAAGATGAATGGCCAGGCAGGACTGAAGAAATAATTCCTACAATAAGAAAAGAATTGGGTGCTGATGTAGATCTTCTAGTTGATGCAAATAGTTGTTATTCACCTGATCGTGCGATTGAAGTTGGCCATATTCTCCAAGATAATGGATATTGTCATTATGAAGAACCATGCCCTTATTGGGAGCTTGAACAAACTAAATTAGTCACAGACGCACTACAAATTAATGTTACAGGTGGAGAACAGGATTGTGATTTACCAACTTGGAGACGAATGATTGAAATGAGGGCTGTAGATATTATACAGCCTGATATTTTATATTTAGGGGGTATCAACCGAACATTGCGAGTTGTAGAAATGGCAATCTCAGCAGGGCTTCCTGTAACTCCACATTGTGCAAACTTGTCTATGGTCACACTTTTTACAATGCATCTTTTGAAAGCTATCCCTAATGCTGGTAAATATCTAGAGTTTTCCATAGAGGGTTCAGACTATTACCCTTGGCAAGATGGCCTCTTTATTGAATCTCCATATAATATTGAAAATGGTCATGCATATGTTGTCGATTTACCTGGATGGGGCGTTGAAATAAATCCCTCATGGTTAGATCGCTCGAATTACCAAATTAGTGAATTTAATTTATGAATTAGGATTAAATTTTAAGGTGCTCCAGCATTAGACAGTTTTTTTTAGTCTTTTGTTCCTTTGGCGAACATATATTATTACCGCGACGCCACTAAGTGAAGAAAACCACATTAGCATTAATAATGGCATCTCATTACTTCCAGGAATTAAAAATGCACCAGCTAGTGTTGACAGAGCAGCCCCAATTGCAATCATCATTGCCCCTCCAAGGCCTGATGCGGTACCTGCTAAGTGAGGTCGAACTGAAAGCATACCTGCTGTCGCATTCGGTATAGTAAGTCCATTTCCTAAGCCAACAAAAATCATAAAGCCAAAAAATGTTTCAACTGTACCATAGCCAACATAACTGCAAACCATCGACAACGATAGGCCAGAGAATATTATCCAAAGCCCCCAAAGGATCATAGCATCAATGCCAAATAATATGGTAAAACGTCCCGAAAGAAAATTTCCAAAAAAATAACCAATTGCGGGCGCTCCAAAATAAAGCCCTAGCATTTCAGGACTTAAATTATAAACAATTGATCCCACAAATGGGCCCCCACCCAAATATGCAAAAAATGCACCCGCACCAAAGGCTGATGCTAAGCAGTATCCCCAAAAACGGCGTGACAGCAGAAGTTCCGGGTATTCAGAAAACTGTTGCCTAAATCCTTGAGTGTTTTCAGGAACGGTTTCTCCAAGATCAAAATAAGCAATTAATAATATGAAAATTCCCAGTCCACCAATGAACCAGAAATTAGCTTCCCAACCGAACCAACCATCCAAGAGACCACCCAATGCAGGTCCAAACATAGGACAAATAGCCGTTCCCATAGAGATATATGCTATTTTAGAACCAGATGCTTGTGTTTCAGTAGTATCTCGTACAATTGCCCGCGCAACCACAAAAGTACATGCAGCAATAGCCTGTAATGCGCGAAGAACCATAAATACAAATGTATTGGGAGCGTACACACACGAGATACTTACTACACTGAATATTATAAGAGCCCATAATGAAACTGTTCTACGCCCTATTCTATCAGAGAGTGGTCCCACTAAAATTTGAAATATAGCACTGGTTCCTAAATAAACTCCAACTGATAATCCCATAAGTGCTGTTGAAGACCCAAAATGTTCAGCCATATTAGGAAGGCTAGGTAAAAAGCTATTCATTGCTAAGGCTGAAATACTAGCCAAAAGTACCAACATTAACATGCTTGGTTGAGTTTCTCGATTAAGGAATACTGGTTTTGGAAATTTTGCCATAAATTCGAGCTATGTCATTTATAAAGACTTGTCCATTATTTCAGCTCAGATAAATTAAAAATAATGTTTAGAACAAACCATTTACTTTTTATATTGTTTAAAGTTTCTTCTATTGCGATTTAATATATGTTCTCCCGCTGTAATCTTCTCAAATTTATTTGGACTCTGAGAGAAGTCACTAGGATTTATTATAGTTTGACTGGAAGGATCACAAAATATTGGAATGGAATATCGTGCGTTTTTATTACGATTTATCACGCGATGTTTAGTAGATATTAAATCTCCATTTGTCCAACGCTCTAACAAATCACCAATATTACAAACAAAACTATTTTCTATGGGTGGAGCCTCAATCCAAATATTGTCTTTATTCAAAACTTGAAGACCCCCCTGCATATCTTGGAGTAAGATAGTTAAAACTCCAAAATCTGTATGAGGTGAAGCACCAAATCTTTGCTCATCCAAATCTTTATCTTCCATTGGAGGATAATAAACTAATTGCCCTCTGCCCAATGGCTTTTTGTAGGCAATATTAAAAAAATCCTTAGAATTTCCTAAACCATAAGCCAATGCACTCAGAATAGACCTGCCCAGAACAATGACAGAATGATAATAAGGTAGGATATTAGCCCTTAAGAATGGAGCAGCTTGATCTGGCCATTGATTTGGGAATACCATTGGTACGCCTGAGACAACATCAGGATCATCAGCACCAACGTCCCAACCCCAAAAAAATACTTCTTTTGCATCATGTGTTTTAGAACCTTCTAATTGTGCCATACCTTGGCCCATCCATCCACGTTGATTGATATCTAC